>JBBSHA010000047.1:0-10622 GCA_038253595.1 Candidatus Dormibacterales bacterium | reverse complement strand
TGAACCCGGCCTTACGTCCACACCGCTGCTGGAGGGCTGTAAGGTGGATCCATGGGTCTGATGAGAACGTTGATGGTCGCGAGCACCGGCGCGGCGCTTGCATATCTGTTTGATCCCGCGCACGGCAAGGAGCGGCGCGCCAACCTGCAGCGGGTCTACGACGAGAAGGTGAACGGGAAGGCGGCGATGAGCTACCCTGACCCGCAGCCGAGCCCGATCGTGGTCCCCGACGCCTCCCGCACCGACTCCTAGAGCCGCCCCGGCCGCCCCCGGGCGAGCGTCTAGCCGGTGTTCGGCGGTGGCCATTCGCCTCTGGCAAAGCGGCTCGCCAGGGCCTCGATCCCATACACGTAGACGCGGGTGTCGGGATAGGGCCCGTTCTCGTCCAGCGCCCCCGGCCCCTGGTAGTAGGCCGCCAGCGCCCGAGCCTGGTCGCCACCGTAGCGCTGGAGGTACTGACCCAGCACCCGCACCCCCAGTTCGGCGTTGTCGGCGCCGCTGCGCACGTCCAGGCCGGGTCCCACCTCTTCGGCCGTCACCGGCTGCACCTGCATGAGCCCCACCGCCCCGGTGACCGACACCCGGGACTGGTCCCACCCGCTCTCCCAGTAGGCCACCGCCTCGACCAGGCTGCGATCGAGGTGGTGGCGGTCGGCGGCGGCGTCCAGCAACTGCTTGGGGGCGGGCGTGGAGGGCGTGGAGGGCGGGCCTGGTGTGTCCACGGGCGCGTCCGCGGCCGGCAGTCCGAGCCGGGCATCGGCGGTGGCGGCCGGCGTGCGCACCGGGTGCCACCAAGCGGCGACCACCAGGAGGGCCAGCAGGACCGTCGCGAGGACGAGCTCGATCCATCGGAGAGGACGCATCGCGCACACTCTACCGGCCGGCCGGGGGCTCCTGCAGGTCGCGCCCACTCCCGAGTCCAGACGTACCAGACTGGGAATTTCAGGCGCGGAACACTAGAGTTCTGGACGCATGGAACCAGAACCAACCCGTCGCGACTTCGTCCGCCTCGCCGGCGGTGCCACCGCGCTGACCGCCGCAGGTGGTCTCGGAATTCTCCTCGAAGCCTGTGGCGGCAGCGCCGGCGGGGGGCCGGCGGTCCTGGTCGAAAAGGACGTGTCCAAGCTCTACGCGGCCGCCAAGAAGGACGGCTCGGTCACCTGGTGGACCGCCCACTACGAGCAGGAGGCGGCCGACGTGATGGCCAAGGCCTTCAAGACCAAGTACCCCGGCATCGAGGTCAGCCTGCTCCGGCAGACCGCCCAGGTCATCAACACCCGCCTCCAGCAGGACCTCAAGTCGGGGGTCAACGACTGCGATGTGTTCTGCTCCACCGACGAGGGCCACTACCCGCCGCTGAAGAAGGCCGGCGCCCTCGCCAGCTACCGGCCGCCGGACGTGGACCTGATCCCCAAGGAGTTCCAGACGCTGGACCAGGACGACCAGTGGCACCTGGGGGCGGTCGGGTTCAACATCATCAACTTCCGGAGCGACAAGGTCACCTCCCCGCCCAAGTCCTGGAAGGATCTCCTCGACCCCCAGTGGAAGGGCAAGATCACCACCGGCCACCCCTCGTTCTCCGGCTACGTCGGGCAGTGGGTGCTGGCGATGATCGACAAGAATGGGGAGCAGTATCTGAGGGACCTGGCCAAGAACAACCCCAAGATCAACCGCTCGGTCAACGACACCGTCACCGACCTCATCAACGGCGAGCGGCTGGTGGGCTCCGGGCCCGACAACTTCACCCTCGCCCGCAAGGCCAAGGGCAACCCGGTGGACATCCTGTTCCCCTCCGATGACGCGATCGCGGTGCCGGGACCGATCGGCATCCTGAGCAAGTCCCAGCACCCCAACGCCGCCCGCCTGTTCACCAACTTCATCTACTCCAAGGAGTACTCGGAGGCCCTGGTCAGGACCTCCAACTACCCACTGCGGCCCGCAATCAAGCCCGCCAACGGCCTGCCCAGCCTCGACAAGCTGAAGTTCTACCGGAACAAGCTCGACCGCCTGGTCAGCGGGCTGCCCGAGGCCCAGGCCAAGTGGCGCGAGATCATGGGCGTCTAGATGGACTGTTCGCGGGCCCTGCCGGGTCCGGACGTGCGACCCTCGGTGCCGGGACACTAGGCTCCTGTCGGGCATGCACTTCCTCCAGATCCCGGGGCCGACCAACGTCCCGGAGCGGGTCCTGCGCGCCATGGACCGGCCGGTGGTCGACCATCGCGGCGACCGGCTGCCAGCCGTGGTCCACGAGATCCGGCGCCGTCTCCGGGGGGTCTTCGGAACCGCCGCGGCCGAGGTCCTGCTCTGGTCGGGGTCGGCGGCCTGGGAGTCGGCGCTGGTCAACACGCTGCGCGCCGGCGACCGCGTTCTCTCCTTCAACAACGGCCTCTTCGCCGAGAAGTTCGTCGAGGTCGCCCGCCGGTTCGGGGTGGTGGTCGACGAGGTCCAGAAGCGGTGGGGCGACGCGGTCCTGGCCAGCGATGTGGACGCCGCGCTGCGGGCCGACCACCGAGCGCTGCTGATCGTCCACAACGAGACCTCGACCGGGGTCACCACCGACCTGGCCGGCGTCCGGGCGGCGATCGACGCCGGCGGCCACGACCCGCTGCTGCTGGTGGACGCGGTCTCCTCGCTGGGATCGCTCCCCTTCCGCTTCGACGAGTGGCGCGTCGACGTGGCCCTGACCGGTTCCCAGAAGGGCTTGATGATGCCGCCCGGGCTGGCCATCCTCTGCGTCTCGGAACGGGCCCTGCGGGCCGCGACCGCGGTCGACACCCCCCGCTACTTCCACGACTGGGGCCCGGTCGTGGCCGCCCTGGCTCAGGGCTACTCGCCCGCCACCCCCCCGACCCTCGAGTTTTACGGACTGCGCGAAGCCCTGCGCATGCTCGACGAGGAGGGCCTGGACGCCGTGTATGCGCGCCACGCCCGGCTCGGCGAGGGCGTCCGCCGGGCCGTCGCCGCCTGGGACCGCCAGCTCCTCTGTCACGACCTCGAGCGCTGCTCCAACTCGTTGACCGCGGTCTGGCTGGACGACCTCGATGCCAACCAGCTCTTACGGATCACCGCCTCCCGGCTCGAGCTCGACCTCGGCGGTGGCCTGGGGCGGCTGAACGGGAGGGTGTTCCGGATGGGACACCTCGGCGCCCTCAATGAGCTCGAGGTGCTGGCCATGCTGGGCGGTGTGGAGATGGGCCTGGCCCTTGCCGGCGCCCCCGTCGATCTGGGCCGCGGGGTGGCGGCCGCCCAGGCCCACTTCGTGCAGTCGCCGGCATGAGCCGGCGCTCCCGGCTCGACTGGTCGATCCTGCTCTGGCTGGCGGCCGTGGTCGTGCTCCTCTTCCTGGTCATCCTGCCCCTGGGTTGGCTTGCGGTGACCTCGTTCCAGGCCGGGGACGGCGCCGGCCTGACCGCCGGCAACTACGTGACCGCCTTCAGCCGGCGGATCTACCTGGAGCCGATCGCCAACTCCTTCAAGGTCGCCATCTCGGTGGCGGTGATCGCGGTCCTGATGGGCACTCCCCTGGCCTGGCTGGTCTCGCGCACCGACCTGCCCGGCCGCCAGTTCATCCGGCCCCTGATCCTGGCCGCGTTCGTCACCCCCTCCTTCCTGGGCGCCAACGCCTGGATCTTCCTGGCCGCCCCCAACAGTGGCCTGTTGAACCGGCTCTGGACGGCGCTCTTCCACGTCGAGCATGGGCCGTTCAACATCTACTCGCTGAATGGGCTGATCTTCGTGATCGCGCTCTACTCCATCCCCTACACCTTCTCCTTCGTGTCGGGCACGCTGGAGCTCATGGCCTCCGAGTTGGAGGACGCCGCCACCACCCTGGGGTCGGGACCCTTCCGGACCACGTGGCAGATCACGCTGCCGCTGGCGCTGCCCGCCATCCTGGGCGGCTTCCTGCTCTCGTTCCTGGAGGCTCTGGAGGTGTTCGGGCCGCCCGCCTTCATCCTGATCCCGGCCCGCCAGCAGGTCATGACCACCCAGCTCTACCTCTTCTTCGCCGAGTTCCCGCCCAAGATCGAGGTCGCCGCTGCCTACGCCATGCCGCTGCTGCTGGTGACCGTCTTCCTGCTCTACGTCCAGCGCCGGCTGCTGGGCCGGCGCCGCTTCGTCACCGTGACCGGCAAAGGGGGGGTGCGCCGCGTGATGAGCCTGGGGCGGTGGCGCTGGCCCTTCTTCGCCCTCGCCCTGGTGCCGCCGGCGCTGTCGGTGATCATGCCCTACGGGGCGCTGCTGCTGGTCTCCCTCTCCCGGGTGTGGGGACGGGGCCCGCTGGCACCCGGCAACCTGACTCTGTACTGGTACCGGTACGTGCTGATCGACAACTCGGAGACCCGGGTCGCCATCCTCCATTCGCTCGAGTACGGCGCCGCCGCCGCCACGATCGCCGTGGTGGTGGCGACCCTGATCGCGTTCATCGTGATCCGCAGGCTGGTCCCGCTCGGCTCCTGGCTGGGCTTCATCGCGATGGCCCCCTTCGTGGTGCCGGGGATCGTCCTCGCGATCGGCTTCTTCGCCGCCTACACCCATCCCCCACTGCTGCTCTACGGCACCGGCGGCATCCTGATCGCCGCCTACGCCACCCGCTTCCTGCCGATCGCGTTCTCCAACGGCAACTCCGTGCTCGCGGGCATCAACGTGGATCTCGAGAACGCCGCCCGCACCCTGGGCGCGGGCCGGATCCGGGCTTTGGGCGCCATCACCATCCCCCTGCTCCGCCGGGGCATCCTCTCCGGCTGGCTGCTGGTGTTCATCCCCGCCCTGCGCGAGCTGTCGGCCTCGGTCTTCCTGTTCACCCCCCGCACCCAGGTCATCACCACCAAGATGTTCGACTTCTCGGACGCCGGCAACTACGAGGCCGTCTCGACCATGGGCATCGTGATGATGGTGGTGACCTTCGCGATCGTGCTGGCGGCGTTCCGCTTCCTGGGCCGCGATGTCACCCGCAGCACGGCGGTTGCCCGGTGATAGTGCTGGAAGGGCTCCGCAAGACGTACGGCGAGAGCGTCGCGGTGGACTCCATCGACCTCACCATCAAGGACGGCGAGGTGCTGGCCCTGCTTGGCCCCTCCGGCTGTGGCAAGACGACCACGCTCCAGCTGCTGGCCGGCTTCCTCACCCCCGACGGAGGCGTGATCCGCAGCCGGGAGCGGGTGCTGTCGAGCCGCTCCGGGGTGGTCCCGCCGGAGCGCCGCAACATGTCGCTGATCTTCCAGTCCTACGCCGTCTGGCCGCACAAGACGGTGCGCGAGAACGTGGCCTTTGGCCTCCAGGTGCGCAAGGTGTCGCGGGCCGGCATCGCGACCCGCGTGGGCGATGTGCTGAAGGTGGTGCGCATGGCCGAGTACGGCGACCGCTACCCGTCCGAGCTTTCCGGCGGCCAGCAGCAGCGGGTCGCCCTCGCCCGGGCCCTGGTGGTGGAACCGCAGACCCTGCTGCTCGACGAGCCCCTCTCCAACCTCGATGCCAACCTCCGCGAAGAGATGCGCTTCGAGATCCGGCGCCTGCACGACACCACCGGCATCACCATGGTCTACGTGACCCACGACCAGGCCGAGGCTATGGTCACGGCCGACCGGATCGCGGTCATGAACGGGGGCCGGGTGGAGCAGGTGGGGTCGCCCCACGACGTCTACGAGAAGCCGGCCACCCAGTTCGTTGCCTCCTTCATCGGCCGCACCAACACGCTGCCCGGGCGCCTGGTGTCGCCCGGAGTGGTGGAGACCGCGGGCGGCCAGCTGCGGGCCCAGGACGACACCGGGGCGGCCGCCGGCGACGCGGTCGCGGTCTGCATCCGCCCCCACCACGTGCTCCTGGTCCGGCCGGAGGCGCCCACCAACGAGCTGCGGGGCAAGGTGGTGCGCCACGCCTACCTGGGCGAGTCCCGAGACTATGTGGTCCTGCTGGCGGACGGCACCCGGGTCCGGGTCCAGGCGCCGCCCACCTCCGAGCAGGCGATGGACGCGGCGATCACCCTCTACCTGCCCGTGGCCGCCTGCCGGGTGGTCGCGAGTTAGTGTCCTCGTGCTGACGGCCGAGGTCTGCGAGTGGGTGGTGGGACCCCACGCCCTGCCCGGCGAGGCGGTGGCGGTGCTGAAGCGGCACGTGCTGGACACGGTCGGGGTGATGCTGGCGGGGTCGGTCAGCCGGCCGGCGGAGATCGCTCGCGCCGTCTTCCCCGATCGCCGAGCCCTGCTGCTCGGGCTGTACGGGCACATCGACGACTACGACGACACCCAGCTCGCGACCCGTCCCGAATCGGTGTACGGGCTGCTCACCCATCCCTCGGTTCCCGCCCTCGCCGCCCTGCTCGCGGTCGGCGCCCGCTGCCCGTGCTCCGGCGCGGACTTCCTGACCGCGTTCGCCTGCGCGACCGAGGCCGAGTGCCGGCTGGCCGACGCCATCGACCCCCGCCACTACCGGGAGGGCTTTCACTCCTCGGGCACCCTGGGCACCCTGGCCGCCGCCCTCGCCGCCTGCCAGCTGCTGCACCTGGACCTGAAGCGGACACGGATCGCGATCGGGATCGCCGCCTCCATGGCCGCCGGCCTGCGCGAGAACTTCGGGACCATGACCAAGGGCCTGCACGTGGGCCGCGCCGCCCAGGGCGGGGTGGAGGCGGCCGACCTGGCGGGCCGGGGATGGACGGCGACCACCGAGGCCCTGGAGGCGCCGCGGGGCTTCTTCAAGGCCTTCGGCGGCGGCTTCGACGGCACTCTGGTCCACGGCCGGCTGGGCAATCCCTGGTACTACCGGGACCCGGGCGTCTCCATCAAACCCCACCCCGGGGCCTCGCTCTCCCACCCGGCCATGTGGGAGATGCTGCGGCTGGCCCTCGACCACGACCTCCAGCCCGACCAGGTCGACAGCGTGAGCGTGGGCACCTCCTCCAACGTCCCCAACGCCCTGATCCACCACCTGCCCCGCGACCCGTATGCGGCCAAGTTCTCGATGGAGTATGCGGTCGCCACCATCCTGGTCCGGCGGCGCTGCGGCCTCCGCGACTACACGCCCGAAGCCGTGCTCGAGCCGGCCGTCCAGGACCTGCTGCCGAAGGTCTCGCTGGTGACCGACCCGGTCGCGGAGGCGGCCGGGTTCCACCGCATGCTCTCCCGGGTCACTGTCCGCCTCCGCGACGGCCGCGTCCTGTTCGCCGAGGGCGACGCCGGGCGCGGCCACCCGGCCAACCCGATGGACGACGAGGAGGTCGCCACCAAGTTCGTCGACTGCGCGCGCTGGGCCGACGTGGAGGACGGCGGGACGCGCATCGCCTCGCTGGTGACCCGGCTGGAGGAGCTCACGGTCGAGGAGGTGAGAGAGCTGTGCCAGGCGCTCCCCTAGACGGGATCCGGGTGGTCGAGGTCGGCAACTACATGGCGGGCCCCTTCTGCACCATGCAGCTGGCCGACCTGGGGGCGGACGTGGTCAAGATCGAGAACCCGGCCACCGGCGGGGACGAGGTGCGCCGGACGGGTCCATTCCTGGGGGGCGGGGAATCCTCCAACTTCGTCCGCCTCAACCGCAACAAGCGCTCGCTCGGCCTGGACCTCAAGGCGGCGGCCGGCAAGGACGTCTTCCGGGCCCTGGTGACCCGCTCCGACGTGGTGGTCGAGAACCTGCGCCCGGGGACCATGGCCGACCTGGAGCTGGACTACGCCCGCCTGCGCGCGCTCAACCCGCGCCTGGTTTACGTGGCCGCGTCCGGCTGGGGCCAGACCGGGCCCTACGCCGAGCTGGCCGGGCTGGACATCATGGCCCAGGGCATGAGCGGCCTGATGTCGATCACCGGCAGCCCCGGCGACGACCCGGTGAAGGTGGGGGTGCCGGTGTGCGACCTGGTGTGCGCCCTGTATGGGGCGCTGGCCTGCGTCTCGGCCCTGCGCGCCCGCGATCGGGACGGGCATGGCCAGTTCATCGACGTCTCGCTCTTCGAGGCCGGCGTCTCCCTCGGCGTCTGGGAGGCGGGCCGGTACTTCGGCAGCGGCGAGATCCCGGGGCGGCTGGGTTCTGCGCATCAGTCCTCGGCGCCCTACCAGGCGGTCCGCGCCGCCGACGGCCACCTCACGGTGGGGGCGACGTCAGCCCGCAACTGGGAGGCGTTCTGCCTGGTCCTGAACCGTCCGGAGTGGGTGGCGGACCCCCGGTTCCTCGACAACCCCTCCCGTCACCGCCACCGGCCGGAGCTGATTCCGATGATCGAGGCCATCACCAGCACCCAGCCCCGCGCCCACTGGGTCGCCCGGCTGCAGGAGGCCGGCGTGCCCTGCGGCGAGATCCAGGACTACGGGCAGGTCTTCCACGACCCCGGGCTGGTCGAGCGCGACTTCTTCTGGTCGGCCCCCCACGAGAGCGCCGGCCAGGTCCAGCAGCTGGGCTCGCCGATGCGGCTCTCGGAGACCGCCACGGTGCGGCGCGCCGCCGGCCCCCGGCTCGGCCAGCAGTCGGCCGAGGTGCTGGCGGAGCTCGGCTATGGCGCCGAGGACGTGGAACAGCTGGCGCGGGCCGGGGTCATAGTGAAGCCCTGATGGGACTGGAGCCGGCCACGGAGGAGCTGCTCTTCGAGCGCCGCGGCGAGGCGGGCGAAATCGGCTGGGTGACCTTCAACCGTCCCCAGGCGCGCAACGCGCTCACCTTCGCCATGTACGAGGGGGTGGCCGAGATCGCGGCCCGCGCCGACCGCGACCCCTCTCTCCGGGTGCTGGTTTTCACCGGCGCCGGGGGCCGGGCCTTCGCGGCGGGCACCGACATCTCGCAGTTTCGCGCCTTCGACTCAGAGCAGGACGCGCTCCAATACGAGGAGCGGATGGACCGGGTGCTGACCGTGCTGGAGACCTGCCGCATCCCCACGATCGCCGCCATCCAGGGCGCCTGCACCGGCGGCGGGGCCGGCATCGCGGCCTGCTGTGACCTCCGGGTCGGCTCGCCCTCGGCGCGTTTCGGCTTCCCGATCGCGCGCACGCTGGGCAACACGCTCTCGATGGGCAACTTCGCCCGGCTCACCGCGCTGCTCGGGCTGGCCCGGGTCAAGGACCTGATCTTCAGCGCTCGCCTGCTGGATGCGCCGGAGGCGCTCGCGATCGGCCTCTTCAACGAGGTGACGGCCGACGAGGAGTCGCTCCCGTTGCGGGCCGGCGACCTGGCCCGCACACTCGCCGGGCACGCCCCCCTCACGCTGCAGACCGCCAAGGAGGCGCTGCACCGGATCAAGCAGCAGCTGATCCCGCCCGGCGGCGGCTCCGACCTGGTGCTCAGGGCCTACATGAGCGAGGACTTCAGGAAGGCGCCCGCCGGCCTGGAAGGGCCGCTAGAACCCATAGGGTCTTGTCAAGTTTTGGGGCTTTCTTCGTCGGGTCGAAGTCCTGACCTGAGCGCCAGACACCCCAGACCTGGGCGAGGGCCTTGGACATGCAGTGGCCGACCGCATTCGTGGCGCTCTTGCCCTGGGCCCGCTTGCGGAGGTAGTGGGCCCGGATGACCGGGTTGTGCTGGGTCCCGACCACGGCCATCCTGTAGGCCGCCGAGCGAAGGTAGGCGTTGCCGGTCTTGGCCATGTGCCAGCTGGTCTCGGGGTTGAGTCCCTTGTTCCCGGAGCTCTGCTCCTTGGGGTGGACGCCGGCGTAGGCGGCGAGCTGGTCGAAATCGTCGAAGCGCCAGATGTCGCCGATCTCGGCGATGAAGGTCGCGGCCAAGGCGGGGCCGACGCCAGGGATGGTCCGCAGCCGGGTCGCGAGCTCAGAGTCGAGGAGGGTGGCCACGCGCTGCTCGGAGATCTCGATCTGCCGGTCGAGAAGGTCGAACTGCTGAATCAGGAGACTGACCTGGAAAGCCATCTGTTCATCAAGTTCGGGCGGCGCGACGGTCTCCTTGGCCAAGCTCTGGATTTGAGTCGCCCGCTTCACTCCCAACCGCCGCCGGCCACCCGGACTGACCGTCTCGGCCAGGCTGCTCAACCGCTTGCGAGCCGCCGCCTCGCGGTCGGAGCCTCCCTCAGCACCGCCAGGGCGGTCTCGCAGAGGGGGTCTTCGAAACACTCTCTCAGTTCGGGGAAGCCGATCTCAACCAGCCGATGCAGCTTCTGCCGGACCTGGGCCTGCTCCTTCACCAGGCCTCCCCAAAAACGGGTCGCCTCCTTCGCCTCGGCTCCCAACAGCGGGTCTTTGACTCGTGGTTCTTCGGACATCCCCAATGCCGCCAGTGTGCGGGCGTCGGCCGGGTCCGACTTGCTCCACTGCATCCGGCTCTTGGCAAAGTATTTCGCCTGCAGCGGGTTTACAACCGCCACCTGATAACCACCCCGGTGGAGATGGCTGGCCAGCGGCCAGTAGTAGTGACCGCTGGCCTCCAAGACCACCTTGCCCACTGCGCCTTGGCGTTCCAGCCAGCCGTCCAGTTCCCGGAAGCCGGAGCGATTGGCGCTGAGCCGGAAGACCTTCCGCTCCGACTCCCGCTCCCCCGGCCTACAGACTGCCGCGGCTTGCTTGTTCGCCCCCACGTCGATGCCAACCACAGCGCTCATGGCGCCCTCCTTTGGTGTGATCGACCCCAGGGGTTCTCGCTTACCTCTGACCAGCGTCCGCTGATGCACCATCTCCGGTCTCTGCCGTCGGAACCCAATC
>JBBSHA010000046.1:0-10817 GCA_038253595.1 Candidatus Dormibacterales bacterium | reverse complement strand
TGGGCCCGGAGCTCAGGCGGGAAGGCGGCGCCGAACCGGTCGAGCTGGCGCTTGACCAGGTCGCGGGCCGTCGAGTCCTTGTTGAGCGAGTAGCTGTCCGGGTAGAGGAAGCCCTCCAGGTTGGCGGGGGCGGTGGCCGGACGGTCTCTGAGGAAGTCGTACTGGGCCGCCCAGACCGCCACCGCCTCGGCCTGGGCGCGGTAGTCGGCGGCGGAGCCGATGCCCGCCTTGGCCGCCTCGTCGGCCAGCATCTTGTAGGTGTAGCCCTCGGGCATCCGGACCGCGACCTGGTCCAGCTTGCCGTGCTCCAGGGTGTCCACGATCTGGGGCAGGTTCTGGTTGCGGTTGAGCAGGAAGTCGCCGGCCTGGAGCTGGTCTCGAGCGCCCGACTGGCGGAGGTAGAGGTCGAACGCCAGCCGGCTCCGGATCAGGCCCTTGGCGACCAGGTCGTTGCCGATCTCGGTCGGTCCCTCACCGGGGGCGACCTTGAAGGCGACCGGATGGGAGGCGGCCTGCATCGGCGACTGGACGTTGCCGCTATACCAGTCGAACCCCTGGCTCCCGGCGTAGCCGAGGCCCGCGAGGAGGACCAGCAGGACGATCAGCTTCTTCACGGTTGGGCTTCCCTCTCCCGTCCGGCCCGGCCGGGGCCACCCGGCCGCTTAGGAATGGCTCTGGACACTAGCGGCCGTTGAAAACGGAACCGGCGAATCTGCGCCGACCTTTTTCATCACCCTGCTAGGCCTCCGACTCGAGGGCCGCCAGGACCCGGTCGAACTCGTCGCCGTCAACGGTCTCCAGACTACCCGACGCCTCCTTGAGGAGGAGCACCTGATCGGGACTGGCGATCGCCTCCACCAGGTAGTAGGTGGCGGCATCGAGGTCGAACGCGTCGTGGAGCCGGAACCGGGTCTCCCGGCCCGTCTCGTCGATCAGCGTCACCTCGTCGGCCGGCGGCTCAGCCGCGGGCACGGGTCCGCTCCAGGAATGTCTGCAGGATCAGGGCGGCCGCCACCTGGTCGCTCAGCTGCCGGCGCCGGCCCCTGCTCTCACCGGTGCTGAGCAGGACCTTTTCGGCGGCGGCGCTGCTCAGCCGCTCGTCGACCAGGGAAACCTTCAGGCCGCTGGCCAGGCGCAGCCGGTCGGCGAGCCGGCGGGCGGCGTGGGCCTCGGGACCGCTCGAGCCGTCGAGCCGGCGGGGCAGGCCGACCACCAGCTCGTCGGCGTCGTTGGCCGCGGCCAGCGCGGCGAGCCGCTGGGGTAGGTCATGGGCGGGTTCGGCGGCCAGCGCGGCCAGCGGCGTGGCGATCACCCGCGAGGGATCGCTGAGGGCAACCCCGACCCGCTTGCTGCCGGGATCGACCGCCAGCACCCGGCCCATCAGATGGTTGCATCCGAATTCGCGGTGAGTGGTCTGGATTCGACCATTCAGGCCGTCCTGGGCGCGGCTGTGCCCTGGTCGACGACGTACTTGAGGTCGATCCGGGAGCCGATCAGCGGCATCAGGGGAAGCTGGAACGGAGCCTCCCGGATGTCCACGGAACGCACCGGCAGCTTGCCGAGATCGCCCCGCGCCTGGTTGGTCGGCCTGGCGACCAGCCGCCGCTTCAGGGCCTCGAGGTCCAGGCGGGGGGCGACGTAGCCGCTGGGCCGGCCCTTGAACTGGAGCCGGCCTCCGGCGCTGGAGGTGACGGCCTGGCCGGCCACCGCGACCCGGGTGTCGACCAGGCTCTGGTCCGCCGGCACCTTCTGCTTCAGGGCCTCCGCGAAGGCCCGGGTCACGTCGTCCGCGAGGTAGAGTCCGGCATCCCCGTGGAGGCCGACGGTGGCGTTGAAGCTGGCGACGTTGTCGCCCACCTTGTGGTCGGCGGCGAAGTCGGCGGGCAGGATGACCGGCGGGGCCGGCTTCTCACCGGGCTGCAGCTGGCGGCCGAGGTCGTCATCGATCTGCTTGCGCAGCTGCGACTCCAGGGTGGAGCGGGCGACCTCGTAGTCGGAGGCCGCCACCTCCCTCAGCTTCTGCTCGTCGGCCCCTCCGGTCGTGGGGGCCGGGTTGCTGCCCTTCAGGCAGTCGACCGGGTTCTGCTCGATGCCGGTGATCTGGCCGCTGTCGAGGTTGCCGCCGGCCCCCGCCGCGGTGGCCACGATGTTGACCGTTGTGGACGCCCTCGGTGCCACCGTCGTCGCGTCCTGGGTGGCGAACTGGACGGCCGCTCCGCCCCGCAGCCGCTGGCCCTTTGGAATCTGGAATCCGAAGCTGTTCGGGGGGCAGTTGTTGGTGAAGGTGAACGTGCCCTTGGCCACCGCCGCCGGTACCGTCCTGACCCCGCTGGCGGGGAAGCTGGCCGAGGCCGTCTTGCCGACCTGGACGGTGCGGACGCGGATCGGCGGCCGGCCCGGCTCCGCGGCCAGGTTGACGTCCTGGGGACTGGCGAACGGCCTGGCGTCGGCGACCAGTGTCACCGAGGCCGCGGGCACGTAAACAACGATCGCGGCCAGGCCCACCAGCAGCACCAGCAGCGCCGTGCTGTAGAGCACCAGCCGGCCCGGCCGGAACTCGGTCGCCACCCGGGACGGCAGCCGCTGCGGGGCGCCCACGCTGACCCGGGGGGCCGCGGCCGGAGCGGGCCGGGGGACCTCGGCGGCCGCCGGGCCGCCGGCCTCCACCCGCGTCCGCTCCGGCGTGGCGCCGTACTGGTCGACGCCCCCGAACGCGGCGAAGCCGCTCTCTTTGGCCATCCGCTGGACCGCCGGGTCGGGCGTGATGATCGCCACCCGCTTGTCCAGCCGGCTCGCGTACTCCCGGAGGAGCTGGAAATTGAACCGGCTCTGGCCGAGGCGGGAGCGGTTGGGTAGCACCAGGGGGACGTCGGCCGCAGGCGAGCGGCGGATGCGCTCGATGACCTCGGGGATCTCCTCGTCGGTCTCGATGTAGATGGGATTGGCTGCCATGACGTGTGCTGAATACCTCCCGAAACGGTGTCGCCGAGAGTAGCAGGCCGGGGGGTCAGACCCTCATTGCCTTGAGAACACCGCGCATCACGGTGTTGACGACGTCCCTATCATCCGCCTCCACGCGCAGTGCGTGGTTGGCCAGGCCCATCGGGCCCACGTCCTGGGCCGACGTCAGCTGGCCGGTGGTGTCGGCCAGGCTGCCCACGTCGGCCGGTCCCAGCAGCCGGAGGTGGGGGGCGCGGGGAAAGGGTAGGCCGTCCGTCCACTGGTTCTGGCCCAGCTCGGCCATCACCTCCGGCAGCAGGCTGCCGCCGCCGCAGACGTTGATGCCGGTGGGCAGCACCTCACCCCGCGCCAGCTCCTTGAGGCAGAGGGCCAGGCCCTGGAGGAGGACCTCGACGTCCGCCAGCAGGAGCCGGCGCACCTGCTCCTCGTGCTCGGGTGGGAGCAGACCCTCGGAGTGGCGCAGCTTGCGCGCCTCGGCCTCCTCGTAGGTGAGGCCCATCGCCAGGGCCAGCCGGCGGGTGAAGGCCCGCCCGCCGAGGTTGAACATCCGGGTCCCCTCCACCCCGCCGTCGCGGAGTAGCGCCACATCCGTGGTGCCACCCCCGATGTCCACGAAGATGGCGCCCTGCTCCCAGGCCTCGTCGCCGGCGCAGGCCCGGGCCAGCGCGTAGGGGTGGGCGACGGCCGCCGCCAGCTCCAGGTCCAGCTCGCGGACCACGGTCTCGATCGCCCCCACCTGGGTCATGGGGGCGAAGGTGTTGAAGACCGTCACCTCCAGGTTGCGACCCTGAAAACCGATCGGGGTGATCACCGGGTAGCCGTCCATCCGGACCTGGGTGATCGCGGAGTGCACCAGCCGGGCCTCCACCTCGCCGTACGAGCGCTCCAGCTCGAGCAGGTGCTGGGCCTCGCGCAAGGCCCGCTTCTCGACCAGGCCGAGCATGTTGCGCAGCTCCGCCTCCCGGACCTTGGTCTCGGGCCGGTCGCGGGGGTAGGCGATCGACGAGGAGAAGCCCTTGACCAGCTCACCGGCGATGCCGACCACGACCTGGCCGGGCACGGTTTCCGCCATGTCCTCGGCCGCCTCCAGCGCCCGGGTGCAGGTGTCCAGCACCGCCTCCAGGTCGGCGATCGCGCCGCCCCCCATGGCGCTCGGGTGCTGGGGCTCGCGGCCGACCCCGAGCACCACCCCGTCCAGGCCCTCCCGGCGCACGACCAGCACCTTGACCAGGTCGGTGCCGATGTCGAGGGCGGTGAAGTGGCGGTAGTAGTCGTCCTTGCGGCGCAGGAACTTGAAATTGCTCACTTGAGGTGCGCCTCCAGGGCCGCGAAGGCGGCGTCGGCCCCCGCCTCGAGCCTGCCGGTGGCCATCTCCGGCCGGCCGCCGCCGACGCCGACCAGCTTGACAAGGTCGCCCGCGCGCACCTCGCAGGCGAGGTCGCGCGAAACCTTGACCACGATCGCGCTGCCGTCACTGACCGCCACCACCCCGGAGCCGCCCAGGGCCTCCAGGTAGCGGTCGGCCCAGGGCCGGAGCTCGCCGGCCCCGGCGGCGGCCACCTGCTCCAGGACCAGGGGCACCCGGGCCTCCCGCCGGCGCGGTTCTCCGCCCGCCCCCTGGATGTGAGCCGAGCGAAGCTCCGCCTGCAGCGTCTCGATCCGGCGCTCGGCCTCGCGCAGTTCGCGGCGGAGCCCGTCGACGCGCCCGGCCACCTGCTCCGGGGCCACCCCGAATGCGCGGGCCAGCTCGGCCATCTGGGACCCGCGGAGCCGGATCAGCCGCTCCGCGGCCTCGCCCGCGACCAGGTCGAGGCGGCGCAGGCCGGAGCCGATGCTGGACTCGGAGGCGATCCGGACCGGGCCCACGTCCGCCGTCGTGGCGGCGTGGGTGCCACCGCAGAACTCGCAGCTCCAGTCGCCGAAACAGACCACCCGGACCTGCTCCCCGTAGCGCTCCTCGAACAGGTGGGTGGCGCCGGTGGTGACCGCCTCCGCGTGGGGCATGACGCGCACCCGGAGCGGCAGCGCGGCCCGGACCTGCTCGTTGACGCGGGCCTCCAGCCGCTCCAGCTCGGCGCCGCTCAGCGCCCTGTCGAGGGGGAAGTCGAACGTGGTGTGGTCGGGCCCGACCCAGGATCCCCGCTGCAGGTTGCGGGTGCCCAGCACCTCCTCCAGGGCCCGGTTCAGGAGGTGGGTGGCGGTGTGGTGGCGCATCACCTGGCGGCGGCGGCCGGCGTCGCTGAGGGCGTGCACCCGATCGCCCGCCCGGAGCCCGCCCACCCGCACCCGGCCGATGTGGGCGACCACGCCCTCGAACGGACGCCGCGTGTCCTCCACGGTGACCTCGCCGGCCGGGCCGGTCAGCCGGCCGGTGTCCCCGACCTGGCCTCCCGACTCCGCGTAGAAGGGCGTCCGCTCCAGGTAGACCTCGACCTCGTCGCCCTCGCTCGCCGCCTCGACGGCGGCCCCGCCCCGGCGGAGCCCGACCACCACCGACTCGAGCTCGAGCTCCGAATAGCCGACGAACTCGGAGCGCGGCAGCGCGCCGGCGTCGGTCCAGTGCTGCGCCCCCCCACTCCGCGAGCGCTCCCGTTGGCCCGCCATCGCGGCCGCGAAGCCGGCCTCGTCGACGGCGAGCCCGTGCTCGGCGGCCAGCTCGCGCGTCATCTCCAGTGGGAAGCCGAAGGTGTCGTGGAGGCGAAAGGCCTCGACCCCCGGGATCTCCGCGCCGTGGCGGGCGGCGACCGCCTCGAACAGCTCCATCCCCTGCGCCAACGTCCGGTTGAACCGCTCTGATTCGGCCGCGACGGCGGCCCGGATGGGCTCCTCGCGGGCGGCCAGGTAGGGGTACTGGTCGCGGTACATCCCGACCACCAGGCGGATCCCCTCGCCGAGCGGGCCGGCCATGCCGATGCGGCGGGCGTGGAGGGCGGCTCGCCGGATGAGGCGGCGGAGCACGTAACCGCGGCCCTCGTTGCCCGGCAGCACCCCGTCGCCGATCGCGAACGTCATCCCCCGCAGGTGGTCGGCGATGAGCCGCTCCGAGCCCGGGCCCGGGTTCTGAGCGGACTGCCGGACGAATTCGACGATCGGGGCCAGCAGGTCGGTCTCGAACACGCTGCCCACCCCCTGGACGATCGAGGCGATGCGCTCCAGGCCCATGCCGGTGTCGATCGCGGGCGCCGCCAGGGCGGGCAGGCTGCCATCCGGCTGGCGGTCGAACTGGGGGAAGACCAGGTTCCAGAACTCCAGGAAGCGCTCGCAGTGGTCCGGGTAACAGTCAGGCCGCCCGCAGCCGACCCCCTCCCCCCGGTCCCACCAGATCTCGGAGTCCGGGCCGCAGGGCCCCAGCTCCAGCCCCCACCAGTTGTCCTCGTTGCTGTAGATCCAGGCCGGGTGCAAGTCGGTCTCGCTCCGCCACAGCTCCCGGGCCTGCTCGTCGCTGGGATGGGTGGTGACCCGGAGCCGGGTGCGGGGCAGCCCGAATCCCTGCTCGGCGTCGGTGATCAGCTCCCAGGCGAGGGGAATCGCCGTCTCCTTGAAGTAGGCCCCGGTGGGTGCGAAGTTGCCCAGCATCTCGAAGAAGGTGTGGTGGCGGTCGGTGCGCCCCACCTCCTCCAGGTCGGCCGTCCGGAAGCACTTCTGGGCCGACGCCAGGCGTGGGGCGGGCGGCTCCCGCAGACCCTGGAAGAAGGGCTGGAGCGGCTGCATTCCGGCCGAGTTGAACAGCGTCGTCGGGTCGTCCACGGGGATGAGCGAGGCGCTGGGGATGACCAGGTGGTCGCGGCGTTCGAAGTGCAGTAGAAAGCGGCGGCGGATTTCGGAGCCGGTCACTTGGATCCGTAAGTCTACCCGGCGCCCGCCGCCGCAACCCGGGCGGCGCGGCCGAGCGGCGGCGGCGGTTTCAGCTAGGCCGATTCCGAGGGCAGGTACTCGCGCAGCTGCTCGAGGGCCGCCCGCTGCAGTCGGGACACGTGCATCTGGCTGATCCCCAGGCGCTTGGCGATTTCGGACTGGGACATCTCGTCGAAGAAGCGCATGGCCATGATCCGGCGCTCGCGCTCGTTGAGGTGGGCCATCGCCCGCTGCAGCACGTCCCGCATCTCGACCCGGTCGAGGTTGGAGTCGGCGCCGCCGATGGTCTCGGTGAGGCTGCGGCCGCCTTCCCCGCCGTCGCCGCCCACGGTGGCGTCGATCGACATCGGGGTGTAGGCGGTGCTCATCTCCATCGCCTCCAGCACGTCGTCGGGCTGCACCCCCAGGCGCTCGGCGATCTCGGGGACGGTCGGCTGCCGGCTGAGCTGATTCTTCAGCTCCTCGTTCGCCCGCACCACCTGCTGGTAGAGCTCCTGGAGCCGGCGCGGGAAGCGGATGGCCCAGCCCTTGTCGCGGAAGTAGCGCTTGATCTCGCCCCCGATCGTGGGCGTGGCGAACGTCGTGAACTCGTTGCCGAGGTCCGGATCAAAGCGGTCGATGGCCTTGATCAGGCCCAGGAAGCCGACCTGGACGATGTCCTCCAGCGGCTCACCACGGTTCTGGAAGCGGCGCGCGAGGAAGTGAACCAGGCTCTCGTAGCCGGTGACCAGCCGCTCCTTGATGCGGTCCTTCTCGGCCGGATCAGAGGTCTCCTTGAAGCGCCGGTGGAGGCGGCGCAGCTCCTCGCGGTCGATCGGCGGCGAGCTCAACTGATCCGGTACTTGACCATCCGGAAGCGAATCTCGCCCCGGCCGCTGTCCACCTGGTGCCGGAAGTCGTTGACGAAGAGGCGGATCATGTCCCGGGCCAGGGCGCGTTGGGCCTCCAGCTCCTGGGAGTGGGCGGTCGCCGGCAGCGCGTGCTGGTGGCGGGTGGCCGGCAGCGCCTGGTCGGACTCGGGGGCGAGGGCGTCGAGCTCGATCGCGATGCCGCGGTCGGTGGCCCGGTAGGTGACCTTGAGGGTGGCGTCGTCACCCCACATCTCGGCCGCCTGCTCGATCATGCTGGCGCACGACTGGGCGACCGCGATGGTCAGCTCGTCGATCTCCTCCAGGTTGAAGCCGAGCTGGCCGCCCAGCGACGCGGCCACGCGCTTGGCCACCGACACAAATGCCGGCTCGGCCGGCACCTTGAGCTCGGCCAGCAGCTTGCGCGGGCTCTCCAGAAGCTTGCGGGGAGCGTCAGGCACCGGGCTCTGACCCCCCCGGCCCCTCCCGGCCGGCGACCCCGGGCGGGCCGGGGACGATCGGCTGGGCCTGCTCCTCCAGCTCCCGGCGCCGCCGGCGCGCCGCGCTGACGCCCTCCTGGATGGCCCTCCGGACCGGGCTCTCGGGGTCCTGGGCCGCCCGGCGGGCGCTCCCCGTCAGCTCGATCGTGCGTGTCCCCAGCTGCTTGACCTGGCCGCGGGCCGGCCCGGAGGCCAGGTAGGCGCCGAGCACGACCCCGACCAGGCCGCCCAGGAAGACGCCCAGGCCGAAGCCGCCGCCGCCACCGCCGCCGTCACTGTCACTGGCCATCAGGCTTGCCTCCTTGATTGCGGTGGGGTTGAGTGGTGGCGGGTCGGGGCACCGGCGGTCCGGCGAGGACGCTCCAGAGCGAGCGCGCGCCCACCCGGACGCCGTGGGCGGCGGCCGAGGCGCCCCGAGTCGAGCGGGCGGCGCCCGCGCTCGCGGTCCGCAGCGCCCCGTTGACGCCGGCCGCGATGTCGTTGACGGTGCCCAGGCTGCCGCGCACCTCCGGCACGGTGATCCGGATCGCCTCGTCGGCGGTCAGCAGCGTCTCCTCCAGCACGGCCAGCGTGCGGTTCAGCCGGAGCAGCACCAGGCAGAGGGCGAGGGCCACCAGGAGCACCCCCAATCCGACGGCGAACCACACGAAATTCAACAATGGATTACCCCCCGCGGCGCGGTTCTGAAACTCACCGCGATCGTATCCGAAGCCGATCGGCCAGCGGCTGCAGGGCCACCGCGAACAGCAGCGCGGGCAGGATGTCGAGGTCGCCCAGGTGGAGCGCGGGCAGCCCGGCGTAGCTCCAGAGCTGGCCGAGGCCGAAGCCGGCTGTGGTCAGCAGCAGAACGGGCAGGTAGGCGCGGCGCCGGTACGGTCCCAGCCCGTAGAGCAGCTGGGAGACGATGAGCACGACGAGCAGCCCCGCCACCAGCGCCGGTCTCACTGGCGACCGGACGCTGTTGACGGCTCCCGCCGGTGGCGAAGGCGGTCGGTTGTCCTGACTTCTATCAGGTGGGTCCCCTGCCGCCCGCTCTCCAAGTCCCGGTACGCGCCGGGCATGTGGTCCGCGGCTCGGACTCCGAGGTCCCTATCTCTTCGTTATTGGGCAACGCGCACATTGCCTCCGTCCCGATCGGGAGCAACAGCATGTTACCCCTCCCAGACCGGGATCAATCCCGCTTACGGGCTTGGAGGCGGATCCCCAGCTCCTCCAGCTGGGCGGGCTCCACCGCACTGGGCGCCCCCATCATCAGGTCGCTCATCGACTGTGTCTTGGGGAAAGCGATCACGTCCCTGATGTTGTCGGTCCCGGCCAGCAGCATCACCACCCGGTCGATGCCCCAGGCGATGCCGCCGTGCGGGGGGACCCCGTACTCGAACGCCTCCAGCAGGTAGCCGAAGCGCTCCCGGGTGGTGGCCGCGTCCAGGCCCAGGATGCCGAACACCCGCTCCTGCATGCGGGGGTCGTAGATCCGCAGGCTGCCCCCGCCCAGCTCGTAGCCATTGCAGACGATGTCGTAGGCGTGGGCGCGGACGTCGTAGGGGCGCTCGGCCACGAACTCGAAGTCCGCCGCCACCGGGCGCACGAAGGGATGGTGGGCGTACGTCAGCCGGCCCTCGTCATCCTCGTCGAAGAGGTAGGTGGGGCTGGTCCACATGAAGCGGAACTCGCCGGTCGGGATCAGCCCCCGACGCCTCGCGACCTCCTGCCGGATCAGGCCCATGATCGTCTCTGCGCGCCGCCGGCGGTCGGCCGAGATCAGGACCAGGTCCTCCCGGCCGGCCCCCGTCGCCGCCCGCACCGCCTCCACCTCGGCCTCCGCGAGGTTGCCCGCGCCCGGCCCGCCGGGGAGCCAGAAGAGGCCCCGGCCGCCGGCCCCCAGGGCCACTGTGACCAGCTCGTCGATCTGGCGCCGGCTCATGTCCCGCCCCCCCGGGACCGCCAGGCCGCGCACCACGCCGCCCTCCCCGATCACCTGCCGGAAGACCCGGAACCCGGTCCCCGCCAGCACGCCGGTCAGTTCCGCGATCTCCAGCCCGTAGCGGAGGTCGGGCTTGTCGGTGCCGAAGCGGAGCAGCGACTCCTTGATGTCGAGACGCGGAAACGGCGTCGCCAGCTCGATCCCCAGCACCTCGCGCCAGATCCGCACGAGCAGGACCTCGGTGAACGCGAACACGTCCTCCTCGTCCCCGAACGACATCTCGACGTCGAGCTGGGTGAACTCGGGCTGGCGGTCGGCGCGCAGGTTCTCGTCCCGGAAGCAGCGGGCGACCTGGTAGTAGCGCTGAATCCCGGCCACCATCAGGATCTGCTTCAGCACCTGGGGCGACTGGGGCAGCGCGTAGAAGCTGCCCGGGTGGAGGCGGGAGGGGACCAGGAAATCGCGGGCGCCGCCGGGGCTGGTCGCGGCCAGGATCGGGGTCTCCACCTCGATGAACTCGTTCTCGTCGCAGTGGGCGTGGATGATCTTGTTCACGCGGTGCCGGATCTGGAGCGCCCTCTGCATCCGGGGCCGGCGCAGGTCGAGGTAGCGGTGGATGAGGCGCGAGCGCTCGTCGGCCTCCTGCTCGTCGTCGACCGGGATCACCGGCGGCCGGGCGCTGCTCAAGATTTCCAGCCGCTCGGCGAAGACCTCGACCTCGCCGCTCGC
>JBBSHA010000045.1:0-10842 GCA_038253595.1 Candidatus Dormibacterales bacterium | reverse complement strand
GCACCCCGGGCCATCCGGATGAACTCCCGGTGGAGGCGGAGGTCGCCGCTCAGCTCGGGGTGGAAGGCCAGCGCCCCGACGTGACCCTGGCGGACCGCGACGGGGTGGCCGCGGTGCTCGGCCAGAACCGTGGCGGTGCCGGCGTCCTCCACCAGCGGGGCCCGGATGAACACTCCGGGGAAGGGGCCACCCTCGATCCCCGCCACCTCGAGCTTGGCCTCGAAGCTGTCCAACTGGCGGCCGTAGCCGTTGCGGCGGACGGCGATGTCGAGCACGCCGAGGCCCTCCTGGCCCGCTGTCCCGTCCAGCACCCGGCCCGCCAGCACGATCATCCCGGCGCAGGTGCCAAGAGTGGGCAGGCCGCCGGCGACCGCGTCGCGGACGGCATCTCGCAGCCCCATCCGCTCCATCAGCATCGTCATCGTGGTGCTCTCGCCACCCGGGATGACCAGCCCGTCGAGGCCGCGCAGGTCGGCCCCCAGGCGCACCGCCACGGCCCGGGCGCCGGCCGCCTCGAGGGCCCGGATGTGCTCCCGGAAGGCCCCCTGGAGCGCGAGCACCCCGACCAGGGGGGCGTCCACCTCCACCCGGGCTACCAGCCTCGGCCGGCGAGCAGCTCCTCCTGCGGGATGGAACGGATCTCGAAACCCCTCATCGCCTCCCCGAGGCCAGCCGAGACCTCGGCCAGCTTGTCCGGCCGGTCGAAGTAGGTGGTCGCCGCGACCACCGCCCTGGCCATGGCCAGCGGGTTCTGCGACTTGAAGATGCCGGAGCCGACGAAGTTGCCGTCGCAGCCCAGCCGCATCATCAGCGCCGCGTCGGCGGGGGTCGCGATGCCACCGGCGGAGAAGTTGACCACGGGCAGCCGGCCCAGCCGCTGGCACTCCACCAGCAGGTCGACCGGGGCGCCGATCAGCTTCGCCTCGTGCACCAATTCGGCGTGGCCCAGCCCGTGCAGCCTCCGGATCCCGGTGTTGACGGTCCGCATATGACGCACCGCCTCGACCACGTTGCCAGTGCCCGCCTCGCCCTTGGTCCGGATCATGGCCGCGCCCTCGGCGATCCGGCGCAGGGCCTCGCCCAGGTCTTTGCAGCCGCACACGAACGGCACCTGGAACCGGTGCTTGTCGATGTGGTTCTCCTCGTCGGCCGGCGTCAGCACCTCGGATTCGTCGATGTAGTCGATCTCCAGCGACTGCAGGATCTCGGCCTCGACGAAGTGCCCGATCCGGCACTTGGCCATGACCGGGATGGTCACCGCCTCCTTGATGGCGCGGACCAGGGCGGGGTCCGACATCCGGGCGACGCCACCGTCGCGCCGGATGTCGGCGGGCACCCGTTCCAGCGCCATCACGGCGCAGGCACAGGCCTCCTCGGCGATCCTCGCCTGCTCGGCGTTGACCACGTCCATGATCACGCCGCCCTTCAGCATCTCGGCCAGCCCGGCCTTGACCCTGAAGGTCCCCTTCAGCACCCCGTCCCCGTTTGCATCCGACATATCGTGATGATTCTACCCTTGGTACCCAGAGGAGCCCTGACGGGGCTCGCCGCCCTCACCGCGGCGTCCTGCCAGCCGTTTTCAGCCCCGGCCCCGGCTCCGCCTTCGCCGCCGGGCGCGTACGCACCCCAGGCTCCCCGGCAGCTGGGCGGGACCGTCGTGGTCGGGCCTCCGTGCCTACCGGGGCGTCGAGAGGGAGTGGCTGGCCTAACACTGCACCATGCCCCTGTTCGAGTGGCCGCAGGTGCGCCAGCTCTCGGACCGGCTGCAAAACTTCGCCCCCAGCCCGGCCTTCGGGCTCGACACCTGGAACGCCGCCGACTGGTGGCGATCGAGCGGCTGACGGCGCGCTGACCGCGGGGCAATCGCGGGTTAACCGCGCCGGTGTAGGCGCGGGCCTCGTCGGCGTCGGCCGCCCGCCGCTGCCGGGCCAGCTGCTGGTCGAGACCCTGGGCGGAGCCGCTGAAGAAAGTGGCGGCCACGGAGAGGCCCTCGGCCTGGTTGCCGGTGGAGTCGCGCAGCAGCCGGGCGCGGGCTGCGGCCGCACGCGCCGCGGTGCCTTCGAGACCCATCTGGCGATCGAGCATCGCGGCCTGCAGCTGAACCGAGTCGAGCTGCAGCTTGGCGATCCGGTCCTGCTCCTGCTGGGCACCGTGGGCGGCGACCACGGGTCCGATCGTGCCGCCGGCTCTGATTGCGATCAGGACGATCATCGCCACGAGAACCCAGGGTGGCGCGGGCGCGCAGCGAGCCGTAGGGGATGCATGAGGCGAATGCTGACGGCACCCCCCGGCCTGAACCTGATCGTGAGCGCCGCCGCCGCCCTGGGCGCCCTGCTCGTGCTCCTGCTCGGCCGCCTGCTGATGCGCGACCTGCTGCGCCCGATCAGCCGGCTCAGCGCCGCCGCCCAGGGCCTGGCCGCCGGCCGCAACGTGGAGGTGCCGGCGCCGGCCCGGGACGACGAGATGGGCCGGCTGTCCGCCGCCCTCCAGAGCTGGAACCGGGCCGTGGGCGCCCGCCTGGCGGTGACCCAGGCGATGGCCGAGGTCAGCGGCCAGACCGAGCTGGACCAGGTGCTGGAGCTGGGTTCGGCCAAGCTCACCGAGGCCCTGGGCGGAGCCGCGGTGATGATCAGGCTGCGCAGCGGTCCCACCGAGCAGGCGCTGATCTACACCCTGGCCGGCGGCCTCGAGGCCGGTCCCGAGCAGCCTCCCGAGCGGGCCATACTGACCGAGGTGCTGCGGAGCGATGGCGTCGTCCTCGGCGACCTCCGCGACCCGCGCTGGGACAGAGTGGTCGGGGATTTCGCCCGGAAGCACGACCTGGGGCCGGCGCTATCGGTGCCGCTGACCAGCGGGGGCCAGACGGTGGGCGCGGTCAGCGTCTGCCGGGCGGCGGCGGACCCGGCGTTCTCCACCGAGCACGTCCAAACCGCCGAACTGATGGTGCCCGCGCTGGCCGCGGCCATCAACGCCGCCCACCTGATCGGGCGGCTCCGCAGCACTAACCTCGAGATGGAACGGGCGAGCCGGCACAAGACCGAGTTCCTGGCCACCATGAGCCACGAGCTGCGGACCCCTCTCAACTCGATCCTGGGCTTCTCGCAGCTGCTGCTGGCCGGCGGCCACGGCCTCCTGGATGAGCGCCAGGCTCGCTACGTGGGCCACATCGAGTCCTCTGGTCGCCACCTGCTGGCGCTGATCAACGACGTCCTCGACCTCTCCAAGGTCGAGGCCGGCCAGGTCGAGCTGAGAATCGAGGTGACGAGCGTGCGCGAGGCGCTGGCCGGCTGCCTGGCCAAGATGCAGCCCCAGGCGCAGGCCAAGGGAGTCCGCATGGGGCTGGGTCGGGTGCCGGACGTGCGCGTGCGGGCCGACCAGATTCGCCTCCGCCAGGTGGTGCTGAACCTGCTCTCCAACGCCGTCAAGTTCACCCCCGAGGGGGGCCGGGTGACGCTCGGCTGCGTCCACGCCGGGCCCGGCACCCTGGCCATCACGGTGACCGACTCGGGGGGATCGCGGCCGCCGACCAGGCCCGCATCTTCGAGCGCTTCACCCAGCTGGGCGGCGGCCGCACGCGGACCCAGGAGGGCACCGGCCTGGGCCTGCCGCTCTCCGTCCAGCTGGCCGAGCTGATGGGGGGCGCGCTCAGCGTCCGCAGCCGGCCCGGCCGAGGCAGCACCTTCACGCTGACCATCCCGCTGGCGCCCGAGGCGGAGGCGCTGGTGTCCTGCGCCTGAGCCTGGCGGCCTTCGCGCTTTGCGCAGGGCGGGGGCAGTGCCGCCGGAGCCGGGCTCGGCACTCGCGGGCTTCGGGCGCGGCGGATTGGAGGGCGGCTGAGCTAGCCTCGTAGGCGTGGGAGCGAGGCCGCTGGAGGGCCTGCGGGTGGTCGAGATCTCGGCCTTCGTGGCGGCCCCGCTGGGCGGCGCGACGCTGGCCCGGCTGGGAGCCGAGGTGATCCGCGTCGACCCGCTCGGGGGTGGTCTCGACAGCGCGCGCTGGCCCCTGCACGACGGGCGCAGCCTGTACTGGGCCGGCCTCAACCGGGGCAAGCGCTCGGTGGCCCTGGACCTCCGCTCGGACCGCGGCCAGGAGGTGGCGGCGCGGCTGGCGGCGAGCGCGGGCACGGTGCTCACCAACCTGCCTCAGCGGGGACCGCTCGCCTACGAGGCTCTGCGTGAGCGGCGCCCGGACCTGGTGATGGTGATGATCACCGGCCATGCCGACGGCAGCGCCGCGGTCGACTACACGGTCAACGCGGCCACCGGCTTCCCCTGGGTGACGGGTCCGCCCGGGCACGAGGGCCCAGTCAACCACGTGCTCCCGGCCTGGGACGTGGCGACCGGGCTGCTGGCGGCGGCAACGCTGCTGGCGGGCGACCGCCGGCGGATGCGCGAGGGCGACGGTTCGCTGGCTTTGATCAGCCTCGCCGATGTCGCCCTTCGGGTCGCCGACCAGCTCGGCCTGGTGGACGAGGCAAGGCTGATCGAAGAGCCGCGCGGCCGGTTCGGCAACGACGTCTACGGCACCTACGGGCGCGACTTCCGCACCGGGGACGGCCGCCGCCTGATGGTGCTGGCGCTCACCCCGCGCCAGTGGAACAGCCTCGAAGCGGCCACCGGGCTGCCCTTTGCCACGATCCCCGGCGACCTCCTCGACGAGGGGCAGCGGTGGCTGGAACGGGAGCGGATCAACGCCCTGCTCGAGGCCTGGGTGGGGGAGCGGGAGTACGCCGAGGTGGCGTCCCGCTTCCGGGAGCACGACGTGCTCTGGGGCCCCTACCGGACCTTCAAGGAGATGGCGGCCGAGGATCCCCGGATCCCGGCCCTGATGGCGGACCGGGCACCCGACCCGGTGCTGGGGGCCGACACCGTGGCGGTGCTCAGCGAGCTGGGCGAGGACTGCGCCGCGCTCCGCGCCGCGGGCGTGATCCGGTCCTAGACGTAGACCTCGCCCAAGACCTTGGCCTCGATCGTGGCCCAGGCAGGGCTCGCTATGGAGAGCTTCCGAGGACTCGTATGAGCGCATCCCACACCTACACGGTCGTTCTGGATCACGACCTCCGGGACGGGCACGTACGCAGTGAGCGTGCCTGCACTCCCAGGCTGCTTCACCCTCGGGGATACCGTCGAGGGGTGCCTGGTCAACGCCAAGGACGTGATCGGGCTCTACCTGGAGGATCTGGCCGCCCCGGGCGATCCCATTCTGGTTGAGACTCAGCGTCCCCGGCTGCTCTCGGTCACCGTCGCGGCCTGACCGCCTTCAATCCGCCGGCAGCGGCGTGCCGGCGAAGTGGCAGGCGGCGGCGTGGCCGCCGGGCTTCATCTCCAGCGGCGGCTCCAACTCGGCGCAGACGTCCTGGGCGAGCGGGCAGCGGGTCCGGAACCGGCAGCCGCTGGGGGGGTTGATCGGGCTGGGCACGTCTCCCTTCAGCACCACCCGGTGGCGGCGGCGGGCAGGTCGCGGCTCGGGGATCGCGGACAGCAGCGCCATCGTGTACGGGTGCAGCGGGTTCCGGTAGAGTTCGCCGGCGGCGGCCAGCTCGACCACCTTGCCCAGGTACATGACGGCGATGCGGTCCGAGATGTAGCCGACGACGGCCAGGTTGTGGGCCACGAACAGGTAGGTAAGGTTGAACTCCCGCTTCAGCTCGACCAGCAGATTCAGGACCTGGGACTGGATCGATACGTCGAGCGCTGAGACCGGCTCGTCGGCCACGACGAAGCGCGGCTTGAGCACCAGGGCGCGCGCAATCCCGATTCGCTGCCGCTGGCCACCCGAGAATTCGTGCGGGTAGCGACCGGCCGCCTCGGGCCGGAGGCCGACCCGTTCCAGCATCTCCCGCACCCGCTGGTCGCGGTCAGGGCCGCGACCGATCCCGTGCGTGGCCAGGCCCTCGCCCACGATCTGCTTGACGGTCATGCGCGGGTCGAGGGAGCCCACCGGGTCCTGGAAGATGATCTGCATGTCCCGGCGCAGGGCCTTCATGCCCGCGCCCCGGAGCGCGAGCACGTCCTGGCCGTCGAAGCGGATCTCGCCGGCGGTCGGCTCCACCAGCCGGAGCAGGGTGCGGCCGAGCGTCGACTTGCCGCACCCCGACTCTCCGACCAGGCCAACCGTCTCCCCAGCCATCACGTCGAGGTCGACCCCGTCGACGGCCTGGACCCGGCCCACGGTGCGCTGGAGGACGCCCTGGCGAATCGGGAAGTGGGTCCGCACCCCCCGCGCCTCCAGCAGCGGGCCGGCCGCCGTCACCCGTCGACCCCGACCGCGGTCCGCGCCCCGTGCTCGCAGAGCCAGCAGGCCGCCACCTGGTCCCCGGCCGCCAGCAGGGGCGGGTCCTCGGCAGTGCAGCGGTCGAACGCGTGCTCGCAGCGGGAGGCGAAGCGGCAGCCCGCCGGCCAGTGCAGGGGGCTGGGCACCACCCCCTGGATCACCTGCAAGGGCTCGGCCTGCGTCATCCCGAGCACCGGGATCGAGCGCAGCAGCGCCTCAGTGTAGGGGTGCTGGGGGCTGCGGAACACGGATTCGACCGGGCCCCGGTCGACCACCCGCCCGGCGTACATCACCGCCACCTCGTCCACCATCCCGGCCACCACGCCGAGGTCGTGGGTGATCAGCAAGATGGCCATCCCCAGCCGGTCCCGGAGATCGCCCATCAGCTCCAGG
Source organism: Candidatus Dormibacterales bacterium (assembly GCA_038253595.1). Classification (GTDB taxonomy): domain Bacteria; phylum Chloroflexota; class Dormibacteria; order Dormibacterales; family Dormibacteraceae; genus JBBSHA01. Next base: position 4,176 of record JBBSHA010000045.1, on the reverse strand, counting down.
ATCTGGGCCTGGATCGTCACGTCGAGGGCGGTGGTGGGCTCGTCCGCGATCAGCAGCTGGGGGTCGCACGACAGCGCCATGGCGATCATGACCCGCTGGCGCATGCCGCCCGACATGTGGTGCGGGTAGTCGCGGGCCCGGCGTTCGGGAGCCGGGATGCCGACCAGCCGGAGCATCTCCACGGCGCGGTCCGTGGCCGCCTGCGCGGAGAGGTCCTGGTGGAGCCCGACCGCCTCCGCGATCTGATTGCCCACCGTGTAGACCGGGTTGAGCGAGGTCATCGGCTCCTGGAAGATCATCGAGACCTCGTTGCCGCGCAGCCCGCGCAGCTCGTCCTCGCCGGCGGCGACCAGGTCGCGGCCCCCGAACCTGATCCGGCTGCCCTCCTCGATCCGCCCCGGGGCGTCGACCAGGCGCATGATCGAAAGTGCTGTGACGCTCTTGCCGCAGCCGGACTCGCCAACCACCCCCAGGGTGCGCCCGGGCTCCAAGCTGAGGTCGACGCCGTCCACGGCCCGGAAGGTGCCGGCCCGGGTGTGAAAGTAGGTCCGGAGGTTGCTCACCTCGAGCAAGGGCGAACTCACGGGGTCAGGTTAGCCCTCCAGCCACCAGTCGGCCACGTTCCAGGCGTTGCCCACCGGCGCCGGGTTGGGGGAGAGGTTGTGGAGGCGGGGCGAGCTGACGCCGATCGCCAGCCGGCGGTAGAGGGGAAGCTCGCAGCGCGCCTTCACGTAGGCAGCCTCGAAGCTCCGGTAGGCGGCACTCCGCCGGGCCGGGTCCAGGGTCGCCCGGCCCGCGGCGAGGGCCTGGTCGAGGGCGGGGTCATGGCAGCGGGAGTAGTTCTGGCCCTGCTTGTGGGCCTCGGCGGGAATCGACGAGGAGTGGAGCACCCCGAACTCGCTGTCCGGGTCCGGAGGGGTGATCCACGCCCACAGCGCGGCCTCGAACCGGCCCCTCGCCAGCACCCCTCCGGCGTCGTAGCCGGCGAACATCTGAGCGGCGGTGAAGTTGGTGATCCGGGCGTCGGCCCCCGCCTTCCGCCAGCCGGCCACCAGGACATCCTCCTCGGACGCGCGCAGCCGCTGGTCGGTGGTCGTGCTGAGCGTGAACTGGAGGCGGCGGCCGGCCCGGCTTCGGTTCCCGTCCGAGCCGGCCGTCCAGCCATCGGCGTCGAGCAGGCGGCGGGCGCCAGCCAGGTCGTAGCTGGGCGCTTCCAGGGCGCGGTCGCGGGCCCACGGCAGGGCGGGGTCGATCGGCGTCGCGGTCAGCGGTGAGCGTCCCCCCAGCGGGCCGCTGACCAGGCCGGGGCGGTCGGCGGCCAGGTCCAGCGCCTCGAGAAGCCGGGGATCGCCGGCCCAGGGCGCCGTCGGCGCGGCCTGGTTGAACGAGACCTGCTCGTACTGCAGCGCCGGCACCAGGCGGACCTGGAGGCCGCGCAGGCCGGCCACCGTGGCCAGCTCCTGCTCGGTCAGGTCGAAGGCCGTCGCCACGTCCCCGGCCTTGGCCGCGGCCAGCACCGCCTGTCGGCTGTCATAGCCGCGGAAGACCAGCCGGTCGAGGTGGGCGGCGTGGCCCAGAAAGGCCATTCCGGAGCGACCGTCGGCGTAGGCCGGGTTGCGGACCAGGATGGCGTGGTCGCCGGCCACCAACTCCTGGAGGGTGAAGGGCCCGGAGACCACGTCCGGCTTGGCCCAGTAGGAGTCGGCCGCCAGCTGGCCGGCGGCAAGCAGGCCCAGGCGGTGCCGGGGCAGGACCAGGCTGAAGAGGTTCAGGTAGGCGGGATAGACCGAGCCGAAGTGGAAGGTGACACCGCCGGCGGGCGCCGCCTCGGCAGCGGTGATGCGATCGTAGCCCTCCTGCGAGAAGCCGGCCGCGGCCGCGGGGCCGGTGATCACCTGGAGCGTGAAGAGGACGTCGTCCGCCGTCAGCGGCAGCCCGTCCGACCAGCTCAGCCCGGACCGCAGGGCGTACGTGACGTCCATCCCGGCCGCCGTCAGCCGGACACCGCCGTTGGCGGTCGTGGGCACCTCCCGGGCGAGATCGCCGTACCAGGCCAGGGAGGAGTCAACCGCCACCAGTCCGTTGAACAGGGCCTGCTCCAGCGCCACCGCCCCGGGCTCGGTGGCGAAGAAGGGCGAAATGCGAGCCGGAAACAGCCATGTCCCCACGGTCGCGGTCCCACCGGGGTGTGCAGCCCGGACCGGCCGGTACTCCGCGGCCGTCCCCGGACTGGGCAGCCCGCCCGCCACCGGCCGCCCCGGCCCCGCCCCCGTGGTGCAGCCGGCCACCACCAGCAGCAACGCGACCCAGGCCACCCACCCCCCGCACCCATCGAACCCTACGCACCAGCCCGCCCGGGGGGCGACCCTCGCCTCCGGCGCTGGGTTCCCTGGGCGGTGCCAGTCATCCAGCAGGCATGGATGGAGTTGCCCTCAACCAGCCCCCGCCAACATTGAGGCCCATCACTCCGGCTCACGCCGTGGTGACCATCAAGCCGTTTGGTCGCGGCACGGTTGCCATGACGTCCTCGCAATGATATTATCACTTCCGTGCAGGGATGCCAACCATATATCCATGCCGCTGAAGAGCTGCCGTGATCCACCAGACGCCGATTCTGGGGCTCGAGGAGCTGAGCGCGCTCGGTCGGATTGAGGATCTTCGAAGAGAGCTTCGATTCCGTACCGCGGAGCCGAAGCGTTGGATAGGTTCGGTGCGCCGCGTCCTGGCGGCGCGGGCCATTCAAGGGTCCAACAGCATCGAAGGCTACAACGTGTCTGTCGAGGATGCCGTCGCCGCGGTGGAAGGGGACACCCCAACGGAGGCCGGCAACGAGGACTGGAACGCCGTGGTGGGCTATCGCCGCGCCATGACGTACGTCCTGCGGTTGGCGCAGGACCCTCATTTCGAGTACAGCGCACAACTGATTCGAAGCCTCCATTTCATGATGACCGAGACGACGCTCGAGGCGGGACCTGGGCTGTGGCGGCCTTCCGCGGTGTGGATTCGGAACGACGCCACGGACGAAATTGTCTACGAGGGTCCCGACCCCATTCTTGTGCCAGGGATGATCGAGGAACTGGTCGCCCAGCTGACCGGCAATGCTGAGGTGCCCGGCATGGTCCGCGGCGCGATGGCCCACCTGAACCTGGTCATGATCCATCCGTTCCACGATGGCAACGGTCGAATGGCGCGCTGCCTTCAGACCCTGGCTCTCGCTCGCGAACAGGTGCTCGCGGCGGAGTTGATCAGCATCGAGGAGTACTTGGGGCGCAACACGCGGGCCTACTACGCCGTCCTCGGGACGGTCGGCCAAGGAACGTGGAATCCATCCCGTGATGCCCGCCCCTGGTTCCGTTTCTGTTTGGAGGCCCACTACGTCCAGGCGATGAGTGTCCTGCGAAGGTTGAGGGAGGCGGACCAGATCTGGGAGGAATGCGTGGGCTGGGTTCAGAACGGGCGCCTCCCGGTGCGCTCTACCGTTGCGCTTTTCGACGCTGCCATCGGATTGCGGATTCGAAACTCGTCATATCGGTTGGCCCTCAAGAGGCAGGACGAAACCGTCTCGGAGCAGGTCGCCACGAGCGATCTGTCGGCCATGGTTCAAGCGGGCTTGCTTCTCCGGCAGGGTGCCAAGCGCGGAACCACCTATGTCGCGGCCCCGCCGTTGGTCGAAATCACTGAGCGCGCCCGCGGCGCCCGGCTACCGCTCGATGCCTTTGGCCTGTTCACGCCCCCGGATCAGCCACCTCTCGAGCCTGCCAAGTCCGGCGAGCCGTGGCCGCTCGACGCCCGAGCAACCACGCGCCCCTAGCCCTAGCTAGAACCGCTCCAGCACCTCGGTGCGCTTTGAGGTGTACTCGGTGTCGCTGAGGACGCCGTTCTTGTGCAGCTTGTCCAGCATGTCCATCTCCTCGAGCACGTCCATCAGCGGGGCGATCGTGCGCCGGGCCAGGAAGGCGTCGGAGGCGGAGCCCTGGTCCTCGGCCTGGCGGCCGTCGAACTCGCGGACGTAGAACAGGGCCTTCACGGCCGAGAAGGGAATGCCGAGCCGGCGCGGATGCTGCACCCCGCTGCCCTGGTCCTCGGGGTGGAGGTCCAGGATGATGCCGTAGCGGTGGCGCGACTCCTGGCCCTGGACGTAGCCGCGCAGCACCTCGCCGTCGAGGAAGCGGATCG
>JBBSHA010000044.1:0-10960 GCA_038253595.1 Candidatus Dormibacterales bacterium | reverse complement strand
GTTCTCCACGGTGCCCAGGTCCTCGCCGACCACGTAGCCACCGGCCCGGACGCTCTCCAGGGCGAGGATGTCGAGCAGGTCCGAGTGCGGGTAGCGCACGTAGACCCCCTCCGAGGGTCCCGTCCCGGCCGGGATCCAGAACAGCCGGAAGAGCCCCATCGCGTGGTCGAGGCGGAGGCCGGCGCCGTGCCGGAAGGCCGCCCGCAGGGTCTGGATGAAGGGCTCGTAGGCCGCCGCCCGCAGCCGCCATGGATCGAACGGGGGCAGGCCCCAATCCTGGCCGGCGGTGTTGAAGGGGTCGGGCGGGGCGCCCACCGATATGCCCCCGGCGAACTGCCCCTGCCACTGCCAGGCGTCGGCTCCGTCGGCCCGGCAGCCGATCGCCAGGTCCGATATCAGTCCGATCTCGCGGCCGGCCGCCTCCAGCTGAAGGTCGAGCAGCCACTGCAGCCACTGGTGGAAGCGGGCGCGCCGCGATCGCCGGTGGCGGCCCACGGCGGGCGCCTGCGGACGGCGGACCGCGGCCGGCCACGCCTGCCAGGGCGATCGCCGGCGCTCGGCGATGGCGCAGAAGGCGGCGTAGTCCTCCAGGCCGGAGCCCTCCCGAGCCCTGTAGCGATCGAACCGGGGGGAACCGGCGAAGCCTGCGAAGATGCCCTCCAGCGCGTTCAGCTTGAGGTCCAGGACCCGGTCGCGGTCGATGGCGCGCTCCCGGTTCAGGCGCCGGCCGGCGGCGGCCAGCCGGCGCAGTTCGGGATCCGACCGGTCCGCCCCCGGCACGTCCTCGATCCGGATGTAGAGCGGGTTGCGGTAGCGGCGGCTGGAGGGGAAGTAGGGGCTCGCCTCCTGGGGTGGCGTGGGAAGCGACGCGTGCAGAGGGTTCAGCAGCAGGGCCCCGGCGCCGAGGTCACGGCGCGACCAGCGGGCCAGCTCGCGCAGGTCGCGGAGGTCGCCGATCCCCCAGCTCCGGCGCGAGCGCACCGAGTACAGCTGCACCGCCCAGCCCCAGGCCCGCAGCTCCTCCGGCAGGTGGCAGCGGCCGGGCGTGACGATGAGGCGGGTCTCCGCCCCGTCGGCCAGGCGGCGCAGCGTGTGGTAGCCGAGCGGTAGATCGGCGGGCAGCGCCCGCACCGCGGGCAGGACCGCCCCGGCCTCAGTGACGACCTCGCTGGGCGCCTCGACGCCCGCGTCTGAGCCCGGCCGGATGCAGCGGACCGGCGCCGGCGGCGGTGTCTCGGCGTCGGCGCCCATCGCCTCCAGCACCTGGCGCACCACCTCGGGGCGGGCCGCCACCCAGTCTCCGCGGTTGTCGTGGTAGCCGTCCACGATTCCCCAGGCCGCCGGGTCGGGGATGCGGGGGTGCAGGGACACTGGCTGATAGGTTAGGGGGCCATGCAGGTCTGGCCTGGGCAGCCATATCCGCTCGGGGCCAGCTTCGACGGCACGGGCACCAACTTCTCGATCTTCTCCGAGGTGGCGGCCAGCGTCGAACTCTGCCTCTTCGACGCGGGGGGTGTCGAGACCCGCCTCCTGCTCCCCGAGCAGACCGCCCTCTGCTGGCACGGATACGTGCCCAACGTGCGCCCCGGCCAGCGCTACGGTTTCCGGGTCCACGGCCCCTACGACCCCCGCCAGGGCCTGCGCTGCAATCCGGCCAAGCTGCTGCTCGACCCCTACGCCAAGGCGATCGAGGGTGCCGCCCTCTGGGATGCCTCGCTCTTCACCTACCAGCTGGGCACCGACGAGGAGCGTCCCAACGACGCCGACAGCGCCGCTTTCATGCCCAAGTCGGTGATTGCCGACCCCTGGTTCCAGTGGGACGACGACCGCCGGCTGAGCACGCCCTGGCACGAGACCGTCATCTACGAAGTCCACGTCAAGGGCTTCACCTGCAATCACCCCGACGTCCCCCACGAGCTGCGCGGCTCCTACGCCGCGCTGGGCACGCCCGAGGCCATCCAGCACTTCCAGCGCCTGGGCATCACCGCGGTCGAGCTGCTGCCGGTGCACCAGTTCATTCACGACAAGCCGCTGGTCGAACGCGGGCTCCGCAATTACTGGGGCTACAACTCGATCGGCTACTTTGCGCCCCAGAGCGAGTACTCCTCCAGCGGCCAGCGCGGCCAGCAGGTACAGGAGTTCAAGCAGATGGTGAAGAGCCTGCACAAGGCCGGCATCGAGGTGATCCTGGACGTGGTCTACAACCACACCGCAGAGGGCAACCACATGGGGCCCACCCTCTCCTTCAAGGGCATCGACAACCAGGCCTACTACCGGCTGATGCCGGAGGACGCCCGCTTCTACATGGACTACACGGGCACCGGCAACAGCCTCAACATGCGCAACCCCCACGTCCTCCAGATGATCATGGACAGCCTCCGCTACTGGACGCTGGAGATGCACGTCGACGGCTTCCGATTCGACCTCGCCGCCACGCTCGCCCGCGAGCTCCACGACGTGGACCGGCTCTCCGCGTTCTTCGACCTCATCCAGCAGGACCCGGTGCTGAGCCAGGTCAAGCTGATCGCCGAGCCGTGGGACGTCGGCGAGGGCGGCTACCAGGTCGGCAACTTCCCGGTGCTCTGGTCGGAGTGGAACGGCAAGTTCCGCGACACCGTGCGCGACTACTGGAGAGGCGAGCCGGCCACCCTCGGCGAGTTCGCGAGCCGCTTCACCGGCTCGTCCGACCTCTACGAGGCGGGCGGCCGCCGGCCCTACGCCAGCGTCAATTTCGTCACCGCTCACGATGGTTTCCCGCTGGCCGACCTGGCCTCCTACAACGACAAGCACAACGCCGCCAACGGCGAGAACAACCGGGACGGGGAGAGCCACAACCGCTCTTGGAACTGCGGCGTCGAGGGCCCCACCGACGACCCCCTGGTTCGCGTGCTCCGCGACCGCCAGAAGCGCAACATGCTGGCCACGCTGCTGCTCTCGCAGGGGGTGCCGATGCTGCTCGGCGGCGACGAGATCGGGCGCACCCAGGGCGGCAACAACAACGGCTACTGCCAGGACAACGAGATCTCCTGGTTCGACTGGGAAAACCGGGACGAGGGCCTGCTGCTGTTCGCCGCCCGCCTGATCGAGCTCCGCCGTGACCACCCGGTGTTCCGCCGCCGGGGCTGGTTCCAGGGCCGGCCAATCCGGGGCGAGGGACTGATGGACATCGCCTGGTTCAAGCCCGACGGCGGCCAGATGAGCGAGAACGACTGGAACGCCGGCTTCGCCAAGTCGATGGGTGTGTTCCTGAACGGCGACGAGATCACCGCGCCCGACCCCCGTGGCAAGCGGGTCCGCGACGACTCCTTCTTCCTGCTCTTCAACGCCCACTACGAGCCGATCAAGTTCGCCCTGCCCCGGGGTTCGTACGGCAATCGCTGGCTCCGGATCCTGGACACCGCGGACCCGCTGCCCCGCTTCTACCGGTCCGGGGCCCAGGTCCCGGTCGCGGATAGATCGCTGGTGGTCCTGCGCAAGGTTGAGTAGCCGGCCCCGGGTCACCTACCGGGTCCAGCTGACTCCCGAGTTCGGGTTCGAGCGGGCGGCGGCGATCGTTCCCTACCTGGCCCGGCTGGGGGTCAGCCACCTCTACTGCTCGCCCTACCTGCAGGCCGCACCCGGCAGCACCCACGGCTACGACGTGGTCGACCCCGGACGGGTCAACGAGGAACTGGGCGGGGAGGGCGGGCACCGGGCGCTGGTGCGGGCGCTGGCTGAGCACGGCCTGGGCCAGGTTCTCGACATCGTGCCCAACCACATGGCGATCGGCGGCCGGGCCAACCGCTGGTGGTGGGACGTGCTGGAGAACGGCCCCTCCAGCCGCTACGCCTCCTACTTCGACGTCTCCTGGGACCCGCCCGAGCACAAGCTCCAAAACACGATCCTGGTCCCGGTCCTGGGCGACCACTACGGGCGGGTGCTGGAGGCGGGAGAGCTGCGGCTGGCGCGCCAGGCGGGTAGGCTGCTGGTGCGCTACTTCGAGCACGAGTTCCCGGTCGACCCGCGCAGCTACGGAATGTTGCTCGGGCTCGGGTTCGGCGACCTCGCCCGGCGTTTTTCGGAGCTGCCGGTCCTGGTCCCCGAGGACCGGGCCGGAGCCGAGGCCCGGCAGCGCGAGGTCGAGGCGCTGGTGACGCGGCTCGGGGATGGCACCCATGAGGCCCGGTTGGAGGCCCGGATCGCCGAGGTCAACGCCGACCCGGACGCGCTCGACAGCCTGCTCGACCGCCAGAACTACCGGCTCGCGCGCTGGCAGGTGGCCGGCCGCGAGCTGGACTACCGCCGCTTCTTCGACGTCAACACGCTGGCCGGGATCCGGGTCGAGGACCCGGCGGTGTTCGCGGAGACCCACCGGCTGGTGCTGGAGTGGGTCCACGCTGGCGAGCTGGACGGGCTCCGCGTCGACCACCCCGACGGGCTGCGCGACCCCCGCGACTACTTCGACCGCCTCCGGGCGGCGGCCCCGACCGCCTGGATGGTGGGCGAGAAGATCCTCCAGCCGGGCGAGCGGCTGCCGGCCGGCTGGCCGATCGAGGGCACCACCGGCTACGACTTTCTGAACCGGGTCCAGGGCGTGTTCGTGGACACCGGGGCGGAGGCGGCGCTGACCGACGTCTACCGCGGTTTCGCACCCGAGATCGGCGACTACGGCGAACTGATCCACGAGAGCAAGCACCTGGTCATGCGCGAGCTCCTGGCCAGCGATCTGGACCGGCTGGCGGCCCTCTTCGTGCGCGTATGCGAGGACAACCGCCGCTTTCGTGACTACACCCGCCACGAGCTGAACGGCTGCTTGCGGGAGACGATCGCCTGCCTCGGGGTCTACCGCACCTATGCCCGCCCGCCGGACCCGGGATCGCTGACCGAGCAGGACCGGACCGCCATCGATTCGGCCGTGGCAGCGGCGCGGGCGAGGCGCCCCGACCTCGATCCCGAGCTGTTCGAGTTTCTGGGCGCCATCCTCCGACTGGAGGTGGCGGGCGGGGCGGAGGCGGAGCTGGTCGCCCGCTTCCAGCAGACCTCCGGCCCGGTCACCGCCAAGGGCGTCGAGGACACCGCCTTCTACATCTACAACCGGCTGGTCGCGCTCAACGAGGTGGGCGGCGACCCCTCCCGCTTCGGGGTCGGTCTGGCCGAGTTCCACGCCGCCTGCGGGGAGGCGGCCAACCTCTGGCCGGAGGGGATGCTGACCACCTCCACCCATGACACCAAGCGCTCCGAGGACGTGCGCTGCCGGCTCGCCGTGCTCTCGGAGGTCCCGTCGGCATGGCGGGACGCGGTGCACCGCTGGTCCGAGCTCAACGACCGCCACCGCACCGGCGGCGCGCCCGACCCCAACACCGAGTACCTGCTCTACCAGACGCTGGTGGGCGCCTGGCCGATCAGCGCCGAGCGGGTGCTTGCGTACATGGAGAAGGCGACCCGGGAGGCCAAGGTCCACACCTCCTGGATCGCGCCCGACGCCGGCTACGAGCGCGCCCTCCGCACCTTCACCGAGGGCGCGCTCGGTGATCCCGCCTTCGTGGCCGACCTGGCCGGCTTCGCGGAGATCCTGGTCGGGCCGGGGCGGGTCAACTCGCTGGCGCTGAAGCTGGTCACGCTGACCGCGCCCGGGGTGCCCGACCTCTACCAGGGCAGCGAGCTGTGGAGCCTGGCCCTGGTCGATCCCGACAACCGGCGGCCGGTCGACTACGAGGAGCGCCGGCGGCTTCTGGAGGAGATCGACCGGCTGGGCCCCGCCGCGGCCGCGGCCGGCCTCGCCCGCGCCGCCGAGGGGATTCCCAAGCTGCTCGTGGTCCGGCGCGCCCTCGAGCTGCGGGCGGAACGGCCCGAGCTGTTCGCCGCGGGCAGCGCCTACCGGCCGCTGGCGGTCGATGGACCGCGGAGCGGCAACGCGCTCGCGTTCAGCCGGGGTGGGGGCGCCGTGACCGTGGTGCCGCGCTTCCCGCTGACCCTCGCCAGCGACTGGCGGGACACCAAGCTGGAACTGCCCGCCGGGGACTGGACCGAGCGCCTGACAGGCAGCCGGTTGGAGGGCGGCCGGGTTGCCCTCGGGGAGCTGCTGGCCGGCTTCCCGGTGGCGCTCCTGGCGCGGGATCGCTGACGTGCCGGAGATCCGGGTCTGGGCGCCCGCGGCCGGATCCGTCGAGGTCGAGGTGGCCAGCTCACGACGTTCCTTGGCGCCCGTGGGTGGGGGCTGGTGGAGCGCCGGCGTACTGGCCGCCGGCACCGACTACGCCTTCCGGGTGGACGGCTCCGAGCCGCTGCCCGACCCCCGGTCGGCCCACCAGCCGGAGGGCGTGCACGGCCCGTCCCGGGTGGTTGACCACGCGGCCTTCGCCTGGACGGACGGGGCGTGGGCCGCCCCGCCGCTGGCCGGCGCGGTCATCTACGAGCTGCACATCGGGACCTTCACCCCGGGAGGGACGTTCGAGTCCGCCGTCGACCGGCTCGACCACCTGGCCGGGCTCGGCGTCACGGCGGTCGAGATCATGCCGGTGGCGGCGTTCTCCGGCCGGCGCGGCTGGGGCTACGACGGCGTAGATCTCTACGCTCCCCACCACGACTACGGCGGCCCCGGTGGTCTGAAGCGGCTGGTCGACGAGTGCCACCGCCGCGGCCTGGGGGCGATCCTGGACGTCGTCTACAACCACCTCGGCCCCGAGGGCAACCACCTCCAGCGCTTCGGGCCCTACTTCAGCGACCGCCGCCGGACGCCGTGGGGCCAGGCCGTCAACTTCGACGGCCCGGGCAGTCGGGAGGTGCGCCGTTTCGTGATCGACAACGCCCTCATGTGGCTGCGCGACTACCACTTCGACGGCCTCCGCCTGGACGCCGTCCACGCCATCGTCGACAACTCGCCGACCCCTGTGCTGGCCGAGCTGGCGGCAATGGTCCACGCACTGCCTGGGTCGCGCTTCCTGATCGCCGAGCAGCCGCAACCTGACCCCGGGCTGCTGGCGCTGGGGATGGACGCCCAGTGGGACGACGAGCTCCACCACGGGCTCCACGTCCTGTTCACCGGCGAGCGCGACGGCTACTACGCACCCTACACCGGGGCCGGAGACATCGCCCGGGCGCTACGCGAGCCGGCCGAGCTCGGCATTCCCTACAGCCGCCTGCTCACGTACACGCAGACCCACGACCAGATTGGCAACCGGGCACTGGGGGAGCGCCTGGCCCACCTGGTGGGGCCGGCCGCCCTTCGCCTCGCCACCGTGCTCACGCTGCTCTCGCCTTTCGTCCCGATGCTGTTCATGGGCGAGGAGTGGGCGGCCTCCAGCCCCTTCCAGTTCTTCAGCGATCACCGCGATCACGGCATCGCGAGGGCGACCAGCGAGGGCCGGATGAACGAGTTCAAGGCCTTTGGCTGGCGCGCCGAGCAGGTCCCCGATCCCCAGGCCGTCGCCACCTTCGAGCGCTCGCGCCTGGACTGGTCGGAGCTGGGCCGAGAGCCCCACTCGAGCGTGCTCGACCTCTACCGGGAGTTGCTGGCGCTCCGCCGCGGCCTGCCCCCCGGGACGCCGCAGATCGAGTTCGACGAGGCTGGCGGGCGGCTCCGCATGACCCGCGGCTCCCTCTGTGTGGACTGCGATCTCAGGACTCCGGCCGTCCACGTCACGCGCGACGGCCAGACTCTATTGGGAGCATAAGAAACCGCAGCTGCTGCGCCGGATCTCTGGAAAAGGAAACGGCGGCCGCCGGAGCGACCGCCGTTCGCGGGTTGGGCCGGCGGCTTGGGGGCACCACCAGCCCGTGTTTCCGGTTGTGAGGGTCTTAGTCGGGCGGCTTGCTGAGTTCTACTCCGAGCCGGCCGGCCGCCTTCTCGATGCGCTTGCAGGCGGTCCTCGTCTCGGCGGCGGACACGCCGTTGACCTGGTTGAAGCGGGCCGCGGCATTGCGGACGTGGGCGGGATCGGTAAGGGGCTCCTTTCTCGCCTCCGGGAACGCGTAGGCGCTGTCCGGCAACCGGTCGCGCCCAGCGCTCTTCAGCTCTCCCATGCACTGCACGCTACGCCTGCCCGCTGACGATTGCCAGTGCTGTTATGTGAGCCATAGCATCAGGCGCGGCGATGCCGAGCACGTCCGATCTCGGCGGCCGCGGTGGCCCGGCCCTCCCAGTCACCGACCTCGGTTTGCTCGTCCTCCCCCAGGTCCATGTCGCTGTCGCACCCACTCCCAACCTGAGGCCGGCAGCAGCGGCAGCTGGTCTTGCTCTTAGGGCAGGTACGCCGATGCCGGAAGCGCCACCGGTGATGATCGCCTGCCCTAGCACCTGGGCAACCCGGACACCGCAGCACTCGCCGACCTTTTTCATCACCCTGCTACCCCCGGCCGATCTCGTCGGCGATGCGGTGGAGCAGCGCGTCAGCCAGGTCCGAGCTCAGCCGCGCCCGGTCATAGCCGAGGGTCACCCGGCAGCGGCCGCCCGCCACCGCGCCGGGGGCGAGGATGCCCGGCTGGCCGGCCGTCACCAGCGGGAAGGCGAAGGCGGTGCCGGTCCCGCCCACGTTGGTGAGCGTGAAGTCCGCCCCCCGGACCTCGGCCGGGGCCAGCCGGCCGGCGCGGGCCCGCTCGGCGAGGTCGGAGATGGCCGCCTCCACCTCGTGGAGCGACTGGCAGCCGGCGTCGCGCACGACCGGGACCAGCAAGCCGTCCCCGGTCTCGACCGCCAAGCCGATGTGGCGGTAGGGTCCGGCCACGGCCAGAGCGCGCACGAAGCGGGCCGTCCACGCCCCCACACCCGGGACCGCCATCTCCAGCACCAGCGCACCCTGCACCACCAGCGCCCGCGACTCCTGGACCCGCTCGGCGATCCGGCGCCGCATCGGCGCCAGGCCGGGGCCGGCCGGCTCCGCGGCGGCCGCCGGCTCTGCAGCGGCTGCCGCCTCCGGAGGCGGGGAGGGGGCAGCTGCGCCGCCGGCCTCGATGCGGGCGATCACCTCGCCCACCGGCACCGTCCTGCCCTCGGGGACCACGATCTCAGCCAGCACCCCCGCGAACGGCGACTCCACCTCCGAGTTGACCTTGTCGGTCTCGATCTCGACCAGGGGCTCGCCCTCGGCGACCGCCTCGCCCGGGCGCTTCAGCCAGCGCGCCACTGTGCCCTCGACCAGGGTGTCGGCGAGCCTGGGCAGGAGCACGTCAGGCACCGGCTTCCACCACCTCCTTGACGCGGGCCAGGAAACGGCCGGCCACGGCGCCGTCCACCGCCCGGTGGTCCACCGACAGCGCCAGCATCACCCGACCCCCGTGGACGGCGCCCACCCGCAGCGCGGCGGTCTGGCCGGGGCGGACCGCGGGCAGGCCCAGCCAGGAGCCGTCGGGGCCGTAGTCGACCACGGTGAACGTGCCCTCCCCCCGCGGCGGGGGGGCGAGTGGGCCCAGGTCGAGGTCGATGCGGACCTCGGGATGGAGGCTGATGCCGTCCCAGTCGAAGCCGGCGTTGCAGGCCGGAAACTCCGCGCAGGCGGTGACGACCGCGGCCAGCACCCGGTGCACGCCGCCCTGGCCCACGGCCGCCTCGACGACGCTGGTGGCGGCCGGTATCGCGGCGTCGTAGGGTCGCCGCGCGTCGTGGCCGCCCGGTGCGCCACGCCGCCCGCGGCCGGCCAGCAGGCGGCGCACCGCGGCGGCGATGGCGCCGGCGTCGGGGATCACCGCGTCCTCCTGGCCGCCGGCCACCGGGATGCCGGCGATGTCCGGCATGGCGACGCGGACCGGGGCGGCGCGCAGCCGGTCGAAGGCCATCTCGCAGACCCGGGCCGCCACCTCTGCCCCCAGGCCCATCGTCAGCGTGTCCTCGTGGACGACGCAGAGCCGGCCCGTCCGGCCGACCGAGGCGAGCAGGGATTCGGTGTCGAGCGGGAGCAGGGTGCGCAGGTCCAGGACCTCGCACTCGATGCCGTCCGCGGCCAGGCGCTCGGCGGCCGCCAGAGACTCGTGCAGCATCATCCCGTAGGCGACCAGCGTGACCGCGTCGCCCGGCCGCACCACCCGCGCGCACCCGATCTCGACCTCGTGCTCGCCTTCGGGAACGGGGCCGCGGACCTTGCGGTAGCTGAGCTTGTGCTCCAGGAAGATCACCGGGTCGGGGTCGCGGATGGCGGCCGTGAGCAGGCCCTTGGCGTCGGACGGAAAGGCCGGCGCCACCACCTTCAGACCGGGGGCGTGGGTGTAGAAGGCCTCGACCGACTGGGAGTGGTAGGGGCCGCCCCGGAAGCCGGCGCCGTAGGCGGTGCGCAGCACCAGGGGGCAGGTCCAGTCGCCGGCGGTGCGATAGCGGATCCGGGCCGCCTCGCCCAGCAGGTGGTCGGCGGCGGCGTGGATGAAGTCCGCGAACTGGATCTCCGCCACCGGGCGCAGGCCCCGCATCGCCAGCCCGACCGCCATCCCCGCGATCGACAGTTCCGCCATCGGCGTGTCCACCACCCGGTCCGGCCCGAACCGGTCCAGGAGCCCCTCGGTGGCCCGGAAGACGCCGCCCAGGCGCCCGATGTCCTCACCCAGGAGGACCACCCGCGGATCCCGCGCCATCTCCTCGCCGAGCGCCTCCCGGATCGCCTCCAGCACTGACAGCTCGCGCACCTGCTCGATCCTAATAGGCTTGTCCAGTGTGCTGGCACCGAAGCGCGCAGCAAATCGCGGCTCCGGACGCCGATGCGTTACGTCAGGGGGCCCGGCGGCGCGTCGTCACGCATCGACCGATGCGCTCCTCCTTCCGCCACCCCCTCATGCACCTCGACGCCCGGACCGGCACCGTCCGGGCGCCCGCCACGTTTTACGGTGCGAACCTCACTGCTAGCACACTAGCCTGCTAGATGGGAGCGCTCGAGGGTCGCACCGCCCTGGTCACCGGCGGCGGCCGCGGGATCGGGCGCGCGGTGGCGCTGGCGCTCCCCCGCCTGGGCGCACGCGAGGACGTGGCCGCGCGCTCCCGCGCCGAGTACTCGGCGGAGGC
>JBBSHA010000043.1:0-11119 GCA_038253595.1 Candidatus Dormibacterales bacterium | reverse complement strand
GTGGTGGTCACGGTCTTGCCCATCTCCTCCACGAAGAGGCTGAGGTCGACCTTGACCTGGCCGCCCTTGAGCGACTGCTTGGCGTTGATCAGCGTGGCCAGCTTCTGGGAGTTGCGACGGGCGACCGGGTTCTGGGGGTTGATGACCAGGGCGGCGTCGTAGGCGGCCTTGGCGTCCTTGAGCTTGCCCATCTCGGTGAGAGCCTTGCCCAGCCGGTTCTGGGCCCCCTCGTCGGCGCCGAAGCTGTCGATGATGTAGCGGTTGAGGTCGGCCGCCTCGTCCCAGTGGGCGTCGACGGCGAGCTGGACGGCGTCCTCCACGTAGGCCGATCGCGGCTTGGTGGGTTCCTGGGTCTGAGTCGTCAATGCGCGCGCTCCATCGCTAGGTCTGGAAAATCGGCTTGGCGCCCGCGCGCGGCCGGGATCAACAGGATCAATCAGTATAGGAGCCCGCCCCGCTGCCGGCTGATCAGATGGACCCGGCGGCCTGCTTCACAGCCTGGCCGGGACGTGGCAGCTTGACAGCGCAACCAACCGGACCCACCATGGTCCCCGGAGTATCGGGTGGCCATCGTGGTGGCCGCGCCCCCGTCGGCGCACTCTCGCCCCGGCGTTACGGGAAGAGGGCGGGGGAAGGGGACCCCTCATGCGGAGGACGCCCCGACAACCACATCCGAACAGGGAGACAACCGAATGCCCGGATCGCTTCGTTTGAGATCTCTCGCCCTCGTGGCCTCCGCCACGTTCCTCGCAGCCGCCTGTGGCGGCAGCGCCGGAACCGGCGGCACGAGCGGCGGGAGCGACACCAGCAAGGGCGAGATCGTCATCGCCAGCAACCTGCCCACCTCGGGGGCCGACTCCTCGTCGGGTCTGCCGACCCAGCAGGGCGTTCAGTTCGCCATCACCCAGAAGGGCAGCATCAAGGGCTTCAAGCTCACCTTCCAGCCCTTCGACGACGCCGTCAACGGCAAGCACGACCCCCAGAAGGGCGTCCAGAACGTCCAGCAGATGATCTCCAACAACAAGATCCTCGGCTACGTGGGCCCCTTCAACTCGAACGTCGCCAAGGCTGAGATCCCGGTGGCCAACAACGTGCCGCTGGTCATGGCCAGCCCGTCCAACACCAACGAATGCCTGACCCAGAGCCTGGACTACTGCCAGAAGGAGAACGGCTTCACGCCTACCAGCCTTCGCCCCAGCGGCAAGAACAACTACTTCCGGGTGGCTGCCGCCGATACCTTCCAGGGACCGGCGATGGCCGACTTCGCGGTCGACACCCTGAAGGCGACCAAGGTCGCGGTCTGGGACGACCAGGAGACCTTCGGCAAGGGCGTGGCCGACAACTTCGCCAAGGAACTGGCCAAGAAGAACGGCACCGTGGTCTCCCGTAAGAGCTACGACCCGGCCTCCAAGAAGGACTTCAAGGACTTCCTGCTGGATGCCAAGGACAAGGGCGCCCAGGCCATCTACGTGGGTGCCACCTCGGCCACCGAGGGCTGCTTCGCCCGGGCCCAGATGAAGGGCCTCTTCAACCCCGACATCTTCTACCTCGGACCCGACGGCATCGGCGACGGCCAGTGCATCAAGGACTCGGGTGACCAGGCCAACGATCACATCTACGCCAGCCAGGGCGTGGCCGACGCCACCCAGAACCCGGACTCGGCCACGATCGTGGCCGCCTACAAGAAGCAGTTCACCAAGCCCGAGGACATCGGCGCCTACACCTTCGCCGGCTACGACTGCGCCGCCCTCATCATTGACGCGGTGGGCCGCGCCATCGACAGCAACGGGGGCAAGTTGCCCACCCGCCAGCAGGTCATCGACGCCATGGCCAAGACCAAGAACTTCAAGGGTCTGACCGGCGTCATCACCTTCGACAAGAACGGTGACCCCACGTCCCCGACCCTGCAGATCCAGCAGGTCAAGGGCACGCCGCCCGCCTTCGTTTTCGCCAAGCAGCTGACGGCCCCCGCGGGCGGCTAGCGGCACCGGCTCTGACTTTTCGACATGCGCACGAGAGGGGGCTTCGGCCCCCTCTCACTTCAACCAGTTGATGGGGATGGGTAGCAGTTGATCGCTTCGCTGGCGCGCTCCCGGGTCGGGCTTCGGTCATTCGCCGGCAGCCGGCTCGGCAACTACATCGCCATCGCCCTGCTCCTGGTCGTGGTGGCCAAGGCGGCCGTCGAGATCGTCCATCGGGGCCTGCCCTACTTCGTCCAGATCCTGGCCTTCGGGATCGCCGACGGCGCCATCTACGCCCTCGTCGCCCTCGGCTACACGATGGTCTACGGCATCATCGAGCTGATCAACTTCGCCCACGGCGACGTCTTCACGCTGGGCGCGTTCATGTCGCTGGCCATGCTGCCCGCCTTCGGGCTCACCGAGGGTCACGGTTTCGGCATCGGCTCGGCGCTCGCGCTGCTCGGCGTCTTCCTGATCACGATGGCCCTGTGCGCGGCGGTCAACGTGGCGATCGAGAGGGTGGCCTACCGGCCACTGCGCAACGCCCCCCGGCTGGCCCCGCTGATCACCGCGATCGGGATGTCGTCCGTTCTGGAAGGGGCGATGTACCTGTGGCGGGGTCCCGCCAACCTCCACTACCCGAACCTGATCCCCAACCCCACGGTGGCCCTCGGCGCCCACGTCACAGTTGGCCTCAAGGACCTGCTCGTGATCGCCACCGCCCTGGTCCTGGTGGTGGGCCTGACCATGTTCATCGGCCGCTCCAAGCTGGGCAAGGCGATGCGGGCCACCGCCCAGGACCGGGATGCGGCCCAGATGATGGGCATCGACATCAACCTGACGATCGCCGCCACCTTCGTGATCGGCGCCCTCCTGGCGGGGGCGGGCGGCATAATTTACGGTCTCTACTTCAACAACGTGGACGCCTTCCTCGGCTTTACCGCCGGCCTGATCGCCTTCACCGCCGCCGTCTTCGGCGGCATCGGCAACATCCCCGGCGCCGCCCTCGGGGGCCTCCTGATCGGGATGGTGCGCTCCTTCAACGACGGCTATTTCGCCTCCGAGTGGACTGAGGTCCTGATCTTCGCGATCCTGATCCTGGTGCTGGTGTTCCGGCCCAGCGGCCTGCTCGGCATGCAGGTGCCCGAGAAGTGAGCGGCGCCGCCACCGCCGTGGCCGCCGGCCGCCGGGCCTCGGCGGGCGCCTTCCTACGCGAGAAGTCCAAGGACCCCAACGCGATCGCCTACACGGCGATGCTGACCGCGGCGGTGCTGTTCGCGCCCGTCGCCCAGTTCGTCACCGGGGGCAACGGCGACTACCTGGTCAGCCAGGCCGCCGACTGCGGCGTCTACGTGCTGCTGGCGATCGGGCTCAACGTGGTGGTCGGGTTCGCAGGCCTGCTCGACCTCGGCTACGCCGCCTTCTTCGCGATCGGGGCCTACACCTACGGGATGCTGGCCAGCAACCAACTGGTCAGCTCGCCGATCGGGCACGGCATCCACATCCCCTTCTGGATCGCCCTCTTCATCGCCATGTTCGTTGCCGCCGGCGCGGGCGCCCTGCTGGGGGCCCCCACCCTCCGCCTGCGCGGCGACTACCTGGCCATCGTGACCCTCGGCTTCGGCGAGATCGTGCCCCGCTTCTTCCGCAACCTGGGCACCCTCACGGGCGGCGTCAACGGCATCAGCGCCCTCGACGCCCCCCGGCTGCCGTTCTGGCTGGACGGCCCCTGGGTTGGGGGGGGCACGCTCGGGGTCAGCACCGACTTCCGGTTCACGTCGGGCAACCCGACCGCCTTCTACGTGCTCATGATCCTGCTCCTGCTCGGCTGCGTCCTGCTCGTCAACAACCTCTTCGCATCGCGCCTGGGGCGTGCCTGGATGGCCGTCCGCGAGGACGAGGTGGCGGCGGCCGCGATGGGTGTCAACACCGTCAACATCAAGCTGCTCGCGTTCGGCATCGGGGCCGCCTTCAGCGGCTTCGCGGGTGCCTTCTACGGCGCCAAGCTGGCGATCGTCAGCCCCGAGAACTTCGGCTTCGTCGTCTCGGTGACGATCCTGGCCATGGTGGTGCTGGGTGGCATGGGCAACATCCCCGGCGCCATGATCGGGGCGATCGTCCTCTACTTCGTGCTCTTCAAGTTCCTGCCCGACGCCCCCCAGCAGGCGATCGGCATCTCCAAGTCCCTGGGCCTCGACTTCCTGGTCACCCCCACCCCCAACTGGCCGGGCATCGGCGAGGAGATCTCGCGGATGAAATTCCTCCTGTTCGGGCTGATCCTGGTCCTGATCATGCTTCTACGCCCGCAGGGCCTCCTGCCCAGCCAGGTCCGCAAGGATGAGTTCACGCGGGGCACGGCCGCCGACACGGTCTACGACCTGGAGACCACCTGATGGCCGCCCCAGACGGCCTGGCCCTCCAGGTCCGGGCCGTCACCAAGCGCTTCGGCGGGCTGGTCGCGGTGGACGCCGTCAGCTTCGATGTCAAGGCCGGCGAGGTGTTCGCCCTGATCGGCCCCAACGGGGCGGGCAAGACCACGCTGTTCAACTGCGTCACCGGCCTCTTCCCACCGACCGAGGGCGGGGTCATCTTCGAGGGCCGCGACATCGCCGGCTCCAAGCCCCACCAGGTCGCCGGGCTGGGCATCGCCCGCACCTTCCAGAACATCCGCCTCTTCGAGTACATGAGCGCGCTCGACAACGTCCGGGTCGGGCAGCACGTGCGCATGAAGGCTAAGCTCTGGGACGCGCTCTTCACGACGCCCAAGGCGCGCCGCGAGGAGGCCCGGGTGACCGCGACCGCTCGCGAGCTGCTCGACTTCGTCGGCATCGGCCGCCATGCCGACAGCTATGCCCGCAACCTCGCCTACGGCCAGCAGCGGCGGCTGGAGATCGCCCGGGCGCTCGCCACCCGGCCTCGCCTGCTGCTCCTCGACGAGCCCGCCGCCGGCTTCAACCCCCAGGAGAAGGTGGAGCTGATGGGCCTGGTCCAGAAGATCATCGGGCAGGGCATCACCGTGTTCCTGATCGAGCACGACATGAAGGTCGTGATGGGTGCCTCGCAGCGGATCGCGGTGCTGGACCATGGCGAGAAGATCGCCGAGGGCAGCCCCGAGGAGGTGCGCCGCAACCCCCGGGTCATCGAGGCCTACCTCGGGAAATCCGCTTAGTGGCGCTGCTCGAGCTGGAGGCGGTCGATGCCTTCTACGGCCGGGTCCAGGCGCTACGCGGGGTCAGCATGACGGTGGACCAGGGCGAGGTGGTGGCCCTCATCGGCTCCAACGGGGCGGGCAAGACGACCACCCTGCGCGCCATCTCGGGCCTGGTCCGGGCGGCCTCGGGCACGATCCGCTTCGACGGCCGGGAGCTGACCGAGACCCGCGCCAGCGAGGTGGTCAAGCTCGGCATCGTGCAGTCACCCGAGGGCCGCCGGCTGTTCCCCCGGATGACCGTGTACGACAACCTCCTGATGGGCGCCTACACCCGGCGCGACCCACGCGGGGTCCGCGACGACGTGGCCCGCGTCTACGATCTCTTCCCGCGCCTCAAGGAGCGCGCAGTCCAGCTGGCGGGCACGCTCTCGGGGGGCGAGCAGCAGATGGTGGCGGTGGGCCGGGCGATGATGTCGCGGCCCAAGGTCCTGATGCTGGACGAGCCCTCGCTGGGGCTGGCCCCGATCCTGATCGACCTGATCTTCCAGACCGTGGTCGAGATCAACAACCAGGGCACCCCGGTGCTGCTGGTGGAGCAGAACGCCAACAAGGCCCTGGAGATCGCCCACCGCGCCTATGTGCTGGAGACGGGGGAGATCGTCAAGCAGGGCACCGGTAGGGAACTGGCAGCATCCGAGGAGGTCCAGAAGGCCTACCTGGGCATGTGAGTCCGGGGCCTGTTTGGCCCCGCCCACGCAGCAGGCCCGCCTCCTCAGGCGGTCTGGCGCTGGGCGGACGTGTTCTCCTCGCCCTGCTTGCCGGCCGCGTCCTTCGCCACTTCGCCGGCGCCAGCCCGGTACTCGCGCCAGGCCGCTGTCACCACCGCCTGCAGCAGGCCGGCCGCCGGCGCCCCGAACAGGGCGCCCCAGATGCCGAAGACCTCGGTGCCGGCGAGCAGCGCGATCAGGGCCACCGCGGGGTGGATGCCGACCGCCTTGCCCATGATCCGGGGACCGATGATGTCGCCCTCGATCACGTGGACGACCACGAAGTAGGCCAGGACCAGGACGGCCGTGATCGGTCCGGTGAAGAGGCCGACCACCACGCAGACCGCGCCCGACACGAAGACCCCGAGGATCGGGATGAACTCCATGAAGAAGGCGAGCACGCCGAGCAGGAGCGCGTAGCGGACCTGGAGGACACCCATCCCGGCCCCGACCAGCACCCCGATCAGGAGGGCCAGGATCAGCGTGCTCCGGATGTAGCCGCCCACCACCTGGTTGACTATGGCGGCCAGGATGCGCACCCGGCGCTGCTGGCCGGCCGGCGCCTGGGCCTGCAGCCAGCGCCGGACGCGGGGGCCGTTGGCCGCCAGGTAGATGCTCAGCATCAGGACCAGGATGGCGTCGATCACCGCGCCTAGGAAGGTCTGGGCGAAGCCGAGCACGTCCCGGGCCAGCTGGGTGCCGAGGGTCTGGGTGCTCGCCACCAGCTGGGCCCGGGCCTGGTCGACCTGGGCGTTGGTCACCCCCAAAGGGGAGACTAGGCTCACCACCTGGGGCTGCAGCTGGTTGGCGCGCTGGGCGTACTCGGGCAGGTTCTTGACCAGCGCCGCGATCTGGGTGGCCAGCGTCACGACCAGGACCCCGACCAGGCCCATGATCACGGCGAAGGCGAGCAGGAAGGCGATGCCGATCGCCACCCCGCGCGGCAGCCGCCGCGAGAGCAGGCCGATCACCGGGGTGACGGCGAAGGCGACCACGGCGGCGAGGATGACCATGAGGATGGTCTTGGTGAAGTGCTGCATCAGCGATCCCAGCACGCCCAGCACAGCCAGCCAGGCCAGGATGGTCACGGGCAGCGTCAGCGAGCGGGGCCAGACCGAGGTCCGTGCGGGAGCTTCCACTCCTGCCAGACTACCCGGCCGCCCGGGCTACGGCGCCGCGACGCCCGGTGGAGCCGTACTCACCCTCGAACCAACATGGACGGGGGTCATGGCCTTGTCGAGCACCGATCGCGGCCAGGGAGGCACCGCTACCAGCTCGCCGCGCTCGTCCGCCTCCAGATTCCAGCCCCTTCGTGAACCAGCCGGTGATGGCGGCCGCAGAGGAGGACCAGGTTCGCCGCTGCGCAGCCGGTGATGACCCGGACGTGGTCAGTCGAGACCGCGCCGTCCGCCAGCGCAGCGGCCGTCGCCGGCAGCGCGACCAGGCGGACCGCGCGGAGTTCGCAGCCACTGGGTCGCCCTAGCGCGCCTGCAGGCTGGTGAAGAACAGGAACGCGATCAGCAGCCCGAAGAGCCCGTACTCGATGAGCACGTTGCGGCTCAGCGACGCCTCGACCGCGTGCCGGATGATGCCCCGGTTGACGTACCAGAGCAGGAACAGCATCACCGCGAAGGTGCCCTCCTGGTAGTAGAGGTAGGCGGTCATGGCCCAGGCGAAGAAGGCCAGCAGTTGGGCCACGAAGAGGGAGAAGAACACCGCCCGCGGGACTGGCATCGGCTCGCCCAGGACCCGGAAGGACCGGTAGCTGGCCAGGCCGCCGAGCGCGAAGACGCCGGCCAGCTTCAGGGGCAGGCTCACGCCGGCGACGATCACCACCAGCAGGGCGGCGGAGAGGCCGAGCGCCAGCACCGCCTCCTGGACGACCAGGTGACCCGGCTTGGGGGGCTCGCTCAGGCCCCTCTGGTCGAGGCGGGCGGCGACGAAGAAGCCGGTCCCGAACAGCCCCGCCACCACCGCATACTTCCACCACTCGGGGACCAGGAGCGAGAGGCCGGCCACCGCCACCACCCCCAGGAGGGCCGGAATGAAGTTCTCCAGGCCGGGCCGGACACCGTCGGCGGCCAGGTAGGCGAAAAGGGCGGGGGTGGCCAGCAGCAGCAGGCCGGCGCCCAAGATCCAGACCTGGCCGGCCGCCAACAGCTCCGACTTGAAGCCCAGTGCCAGCGCCACCAGCACCATGCCCACGAAGAGCGGGAAGCGGCCGTCACGGCCGGCGAGCCGCTCGGCGGGGGGCGGCAGCACGTGGCTGTCAGGGGGAGGCGGGGTTTTCACGGCGCGTATCTCAGCTAAGACCGCCCGTAGCGGTCCTCGAGGCGGACCACGTCGTCCAGCTCGGGGGTCGAAACCTCGAAGATGTCGCAGTCATCGACGGCCGTCATCCGGTGCCGGGTGCCGGGCGTTATGTGGGCGGTGTCGCCGGGGTTCAGCCGGTGGACGCGGCCGTCCAGCTCGAGGTCCAGGACTCCGGCCGAGAGCAGGATGCACTCGTCCTTCCGCTCGTGGTACTGGAGCGAGAGCGCCTCGCCCCGTTTGACGTGGAGGATCTTGCCCAGGTAGCGCTCGGTGATCGCCCAGCGCAGCTCGTAGCCCCAGGGCTTGTCGACGCGGGAGGTGGAGGCGGGGCTAATCCCGGCCATGCCCGCCCATCCCCACGATCTCCTCCAGGGCGCCCAGGCGGGCCTCGACCTCCTCGCCGGTCGCCGCCTCCGCGTAGACCCGGACCAGCGGCTCGGTGCCGCTGGTCCGGAGCAGGACCCAACTGCCGTCGGCCAGGAAGAACTTGAAGCCGTCGTCGTCGCGCACCCGCTCCACGTCGACGCCCGCCACGGTCCGGGGCCGGCGCTCGCCCAGCGTGCGCAGGATTTGCCGGCGGTCCGCCTCGTAGGTGTCGCGGGGCATGTGGATGTCGTGGCGAGCGTAGGCGTGGGGCCCGACCTTGGCCTCGAGGTCGGCCAGCAGCCCGCTCAGCGGCTTGCCGGCGCGCACGATCATGTCGGCGAAGAAGAGGCCGGCCAGGATTCCGTCCCGCTCCGGGATGTGGCCGCGGAACGCGAAGCCGCCGCTCTCCTCGCCGCCGAGCACGGCGTCCAGCTCCATCATCCGGGGCGCGATGTTCTTGAACCCGACCGGGGTCTCGACGACCTCCACCCCGTAGATCTCACCCAGCCGGTCGGCCATCGACGTCATGTTCAGGCTCTTGACCACCGGGCCCCGCCAGCCCCTCACCTCGACCAGGTACATCATCAGCAGCGCGTAGACCTGGAGCTGGTTGATGAAGCGGCCGCTCTCGTCGATGATGCCGACACGGTCGGCGTCCCCGTCGGTGCTGATGCAGAGGTCCAGGCCGCCGCTGCGCATGGTCTGCAGCGCCTCGTGCAGGTTGTCCGGGATCGGCTCCGGGTTGACGCCTCCGAAGAAGGGGTTGCGCTTGGCGTGCAGCTCGGTCACCAGAGTCGCCCCGCCGCCCACCAGCTCGGCGATGTAGCCGTAGCCGGAGCCGTACATGCAGTCGTGGAGGATGCGCAGGCCGGCGTTGCGGATAACCTCCACGTCCAGCATTCGGCGGACCTGGGCGAAGTACGCCGGCCGGGGGTCGTGGCGGCGGATCCGGGGGTCGTCGGGCCCGGCTCGGCGCACCGCGGACGGGCCCCGGCCGGCGATCTCGTTGATCCGCCTCTCCAGCTCCTCGATCACCGGGCCGGGCGCCGAGCTGCCCGTCTCCGGCTTGTACTTGAGGCCGTTGAACAGGTAGGGGTTGTGGCTGGCCGTGATCACGGCGGCGCCGGCCGCGCGCTCCTCGATCACCGTCCAGGAGGCGACCTGGGTGGGCGACGGACGGTCGAAGAGCAGGCTCCGGACGCCGTTGGCGGCCAGCACCCGGGCGACCTCCTCGGCGAAGACCTCGGAGGCGAAGCGGCAGTCGTAGCCGACCACCGCCAGCGGCTCCGCCCCTCCCGAGAGTAGGTACTCGGCCACCCCCTGGGCGGCATAGCGGAGAGTCTCGTACGTGAAGTCGTCACCGGTGATGCCGCGCCAGCCATCGGTGCCAAACGTGATCCGCGGAGCCACTCGACCAGGAGCCACTTCGGCTAAAGGTAATGGGTTTGGCCGGAGCGCCCGAGCGCCTCCACCACCCTCTTGACGTCCTGGGCGCGGGCCTTGGGACAGATCAACAGTGCGTCCTCGGTGTCCACCACCACCAGGCCCTCCATGCCGATCACCGCCACCAGCTTGTCGGGTACGGAGATGAAGCTGTCGCGGGTATCGATCAGGATCCGGGCCCCCTCCCCCACGTTGCCGTGGGCGTCCGCCCGGAGCAGGTCAGCCAGCTCGCTCCACGAACCGACGTCGACCCAGCCGAAGTCCGCCGGTACCACCAGCAGGCGGCTGGTGTTCTCCATCACCGTGTAGTCGACGGCCTTCACCGGCAGCCGCGCGTAGAGCCGCGCCGCCGCCGCCTCGTCCCCCGCCGCCCGCGCCGCCAGCACCCGGCGCAGGCCGCGGTAGTGGCGGGGGCCGTGGCGCTCCAGCTCCTCGGCGAAGACATCGCAGCGGAAGCAGAACATGGACAGGTTCCAGAGGTGACGGCCGCCCTCCACGTAGGCCCGGGCGGTGGCCAGGTCGGGCTTCTCCACGAACCTCACCACCCGGAGGGCCGACTGGCGGCCGAAGCGCTCCTGGGGGCCGGCCTCGATGTACCCGAAGCCGGTGGCCGGGTAGCCGGGCCGCAGGCCCACCGCCACCATCTCCCCGGAGGCCTCGGCCACCCTCACCACCCGGCGCACCGCCGCCCGGTAGGCGGCGACGCCGCTGATCACGTGGTCGGCGGCGAGCGTCAGCATCACAGCCTCCGGGTCGCGCTCGAGCAGCGTCAGCGCGGCCAGCCCGAGCGCGTTGGTGGTGCCCCGGGCGGAGGGCTCCACGATCACGTGGTCCCGGTCCAGCTCCGGCACCAGGCCGGAGATCAGGTCGACCTGGCGGGCCTCGGTGAGGACCAGCACCTGGCCGGCCAGCGGGGCGATCCGCTCGTACGTCTCCCGGACCAGGGAGTGGCCGCTGCCGGAGAGGGCGAGCGCGTGCTTGGGCGACGCGCGCCGGGATCTCGGCCAGAGTCGGGAGCCGGCCCCGCCGGCCGGGATCACGGCATACACGCCGCTATCCCACCTCCGTCTTCAGCTCGTGGGCGCGGCTGACCGACTCCCAGGGCGCCTCGATGTCCG
>JBBSHA010000042.1:0-11225 GCA_038253595.1 Candidatus Dormibacterales bacterium | reverse complement strand
GACGCTGGAGCCGTGCGTCCACCGGGGCCGCACCGCCCCCTGCGTGGACGCCGTGATCGCCGCCGGCGTGGCTCGGGTGGTGGTGGCGACGGTGGACCCCGACCCCCGGGTGCGGGGTGCGGGCGTGGCCCGGCTCCGGGAGGCCGGCATCGAGGTCGAGACGGGGCTGCTCGGGGCCGAGGCCGAGCGCCTGAACGAGTTCTACCTCCATCACCGGCGCACCGGGCGCCCGTTCGTGAGCGCCAAGTTCGCATGCAGCCTGGACGGCCGGATCGCGACCCGGACCGGCGCCTCGCGCTGGATAAGCGGTGAAGAGGCGCGCGCCCACGGCCACCGGCTGCGCCACGTCCACGACGCCATCCTGGTCGGGGTGGGGACGGTGCTGGCCGACGACCCCCGGCTGTCGGCGCGCCTGGAGGGGGCCCGCCAGCCGCTGCGGGTGGTGCTCGACTCGCGGGGGCGGACCCCGGCCGGGGCGAGGCTGCGGGCGGAGGCTGGGGAGACCCTCTTCGACGCCGGCCGCGACCTGCCCGGGCTGCTCGACCGGCTGGGTGCGCGCGGCATCCTCAGCCTGCTGGTCGAGGGGGGAGCCCGCGTTCACGGCTCGTTCTTCGACCAGCGCCTGGTGGACCGCGTGTACGCCTACCTGGCGCCCGTGGTGATCGGTGGTGAGGGGGCGCCGGCGGCGGTCGGCGGCCTCGGCCCCGATCGTCTCGAGGACGCGCTCCGGCTGGCCGCCGTCGAGGTCCTGCAGTTGGGCTCTGACCTGCTGGTCAGCGGGCGCCCCGCGGCCCCCTGAGCCAGGACCGGGAAGCCGGCCGGGGGCTCCGTGGTTACCCTGGTGGCGGTGTTCACGGGTATCGTCGGCGGGCTGGGCCGGGTGGCGGAGGTAGGGGCCGGCCGGCGAGGCGTCCCTCACCCCGCCCTAGCCCGCCACCTGGGCCGGGGGGCCAGCGTGGCTGTCAACGGCGTGTGCCTGACGGTGACGGGGATCGCGGCCGACACCTTCTTCGCCGACGTGGTGCCGGAGACGCTGGCCCGGACCAACCTCGGCCGGTTGGCGCCCGGCGAGACCGTCAACGTGGAGCTGCCCCTGGCCGCGTCTCAGCGTCTCGACGGCCACCTGGTCCAGGGCCACGTCGACACCACCGCCTCGGTCCGCAGCGTCCGCGAGGTGGCCCTCGGCCGCGAGCTCGAGATCGAGCTGCCGCCCGCCCTGGCACCGTTCGTGGCCGAGAAGGGTTCGATCGCCGTGGACGGTGTGAGCCTCACGGTGGCGGCCGTCGACGACTCCGCCGGCACCTTCAGCGTGGCCCTGATCCCGCACACGCTGGCGCTGACCGTGGCCGGGGGGTACGAGCCGGGGAGTCCGGTCAACCTCGAGGTCGACGTTGTGGCACGATATGTTGATCGCTTGATGAATAAGAGAAACCACGCCTGATGCCACTGGCGACCATACCGGAGGCGATCGCCGACTTCGAGGACGGCCGGTTCGTGATCGTCGTGGACGACGAGGATCGGGAGAACGAGGGCGACCTCTGCGCCGCCGCCCAGCTGGTCACCCCGGACCAGGTCGCCTTCATGGCCAAGCACGCGGGCGGCCTGATCTGCACCCCGATCATCGCGAGCCGCCTCGACGAACTAGAGATCGAGCCCATGGTCAGCCACAACACCAGCCACTACGGGACCGCCTTCAGCGTCGCCATCGAGGCCCGCGACCTGGTCACGACCGGCATCAGCGCCTACGACCGCTGCGCCACCATCCGCCACCTGCTGAACCCCGACGCCCGGCCCGGCGACTTCTCCAAGCCCGGACACACCTTCCCGCTCCGCGCCGCCAACGGCGGCGTCCTCCAGCGCGCCGGCCAGACCGAGGCGGCGGTGGACCTGGCCCGGCTGGCCGGCCTCTACCCGGCGGGCGTGATCTGCGAGGTGATGAACAACGACGGCACAATGGCCCGGATGCCCGAACTGGAGAGCTTCGCGGCCGCCGGGGCGGCCGGCTACCCGATCAAGATCATCACCATCCGCGACCTGATCGCCTACCGGCGGCGCAACGAGCGCCTGGTGGAGCGCAAGGTCACCGCCAACATCCCGGTCGGCGCCGTCACCTGGCGGGGTCACGCCTACGAGGACCTGACCACCGGCCAGGTCCACCTGGCGATGGTGCTGGGCGAGGTCGATCCGGAGCGTCCGGTCCTGCTCCGCGTCCACTCGCGCTGCCTGACCGGCGACGTGTTCGGCAGCGCCCGCTGCGACTGCGGCCCGCAGCTGCAGGCGGCCATGGCGCGGATCGAGGCCGAGGGCGTCGGGCTGATCCTCTACATCGGCAACCATGAGGGCCGGGGCATCGGCCTGGTGGACAAGCTGCGCGCCTACAACCTCCAGGACGAGGGGCTGGACACGGTGGAGGCCAACGAGGCGCTCGACCAGCCGGCCGACTCCCGCGACTACGGCATCGGCAACCAGATCCTCTTCGACCTCGGCGTGCGCCGGATGCGCCTGCTCACCAACAACCCGCGCAAGCTGATCGGCATCGAGGGCTACGGCCTGGAGGTGGTGGAGCAGGTGCCGATCCGGGTCGAGTCCAACCCCCATAACGAGCGCTACCTGGAGACCAAGAAGCACAAGCTCGGCCACCTGCTCTAGAAGCACCGCGGAGGGCTTCGGCAAAAGGCCGGTCCTGATAGCCTCGTACGCCGTGGGCGAGCAGGGCAACGAGAGGCCGCTGGAGCGGCACCTCGACGCCTCGGACCTGAGGATCGCGCTGGTGGTGTCGCGCTACAACGCCGACATCTCGCGCCGGCTGCTGCGGGGCGCGCAGGAATGGCTCCAGGAGCACCAGGCGGAGGCTCCGCGGGTGGTGTGGGTGCCGGGGGCGATGGAGATCCCGCTGGCGGCGCTGACGCTGGCGGAGTCGGGCCAGGTGGACGCCATCGCGGCGCTGGGCTGCGTCATCAACGGCGAGACCGCCCACTTCAAGTACGTCGCGGCGGGCTGCGCCGAGGGCCTCATGCACATCAACCTCGACACCGGGGTGCCGTGCGCCTTCGGGGTGCTGACCACCTTCGACCGGGAACAGGCGCTGGCCCGCTCGGGACCCCGCAACAACAAGGGCGCCGAGGCCGCCGAGACCGCCGTGGAGATGGCCAACCTGCTCCGCGAGCTGCAGGCGGGGGAGGACCTGATCCAGATCGGCTGAGCCGCCCGCGCCCAGCCGCCGGGACCGCCGGGGTCAGACCGAGGCGGCCGCCGTGATGCCCGACCGCCTGAGGATGCCGGCCAGTCTCGAGGTCCGCTTGCGGGCGGCCGCCGACCTAGGCAGCCGGGCCAGCAGCTCTTTGACCTCGGGCTGCTCGAGCTGGGCCTGCACGGTCTGCAGGGCCAGCGCCGCCACCCGCTGCGAGCGGCGGGCGTCCATCACGTTGTGGCCCATGGTGGCGAGGTCGCCGACGGTCGGCTCGATCACGACGACGTCGGTGCCATCGCGCACCAGCAGCTCGACCTCGGCGTCCAGCTGGTGGGTGGCCAGGCTCCGGATGGCGGCGGCGACCCGGCTCAGCGGGTTCCAGCTGGAGAGGCCGTGGCGGGCCGAGAGCGGGTTGAGCACGATCACCAGGTCCAGGTGCTCGCCCAGAAGGACGTCCAGGTTGGACATCGAGTGGAGCCCGCCGTCCACGTAGAGCCGGCCCGCGATCCGGACCGGCTTGAAGAAGCCTGGAATCGCGCATGAGGCCGCCACGCAGTCCGCCAGGGAGCCCTCGGGGGATCCGGTGCGACCGAAGACGGTGCGCTCCCCGGTCTCGTAGTCGCAGGCCACCACCCAGCAGTTGGGGTGGCGCACCCAGCCGTTGGGCACGGTGCGCCGGACCGCGTTCTCGATCGGCCGGGTGGACACATTGCCGGCCGGGATCAGGCCGTTGATGGCGCGCATGGCGCCTCCCCCTCGAAACCCCTGCCGGAGCATCCCCAGCGACCCGGGCAGGACGTGGGGCAGGGAGCGGGGGATCCGGTAGGCGGCCTCCATGGCCAGCTCGCCCAGGACCCAGTCCTTGGCCGAGTGGACGTCCAGGTCGCCGATCGCGCCGGCGGTGGCGGGCAGCATCTCACCGGTGGGCAAGTGGGCCGCGGTCAGGGCGGCGAAGAGAGAGCCCGCCGAGGTGCCGATCACGTAGTCGGCGTCGCCCGGTTCCCAGCCGGTGGTCCGCGAGATGGCGGCCAGCCCACCCGCCAGCCAGGCGCCCCCGAGCACGCCGCCGGCGCCCAGAGCCAGTCCGATCCGGGGTCTTCTGCGCATCATCCGCTGGCTGGAAATGGTATCAGGCAAGCGCCAGGTCGCCCGTCCGGGTGTTGGCTGGCTACGATCAGTTGCCTTCAGGTGGCGACCGCGACGGCGATCAGGCGGCGGCCCATCCCGGCGTACACGTGCCCGGCCCCGGCGGCCGGGGTGACGAAGTGGGCCGCCGGACCACCGGCCTGGCTGTAGCGGCGGTCACCGGCGGCGGGGTCCAGGGCGAGCAGCGTGCCGGCGCCATAGTCGATGACCCACAGCAGACCGAAGGCGACGATCGGCGCCCCCGGGCTCCCCACCGGGCGCCTCCAGGCGACGTTGAAGGAGGGCGCCCCCAGGTCCACCCGGAGCGCCAGCACCTGGCCCGGGCAGGCGAGGTAGAGCAGGGGTGGGGCGTACGCGGTGCCTGAGAAGGCAGGGTAGGCGGGCCCCCCGAAGGCCTCCCCGCCGATGTGGCCGAGGGCACCGCGGCGGAGCAGGAAGCCGCGCCCCTGCTTGCCCGCGATGAAGGCGAGGTCGTCCTCGAGGAGGGCCGGCGAGATCGAGCCCAGGTCGGCGTCGGCCCGGCTCAGGGCGGCATAGTCGGCCGGCGCGAACCAGTCCCGGAGCGTCAGGTCGGGTCCCAGGCGGAGCACCGCATTTCCGAAGTCGAACCGGCCCCGGGTCTCCCCCTCCGAGTTGCCGGTCGCCACCCAGAGGTCGCCCGCCGCGTCCAGGCCGGGGCCACCGGGGGCCCAGAGCGCGCACTCGCGCTCGCAGGGGACCCGGTAGGTGAGGTCGGAGCCGCCGCCGGCCGGCACCCCCACCACCCAGCCGTGGTAGTCGCCGCAGTCTCCGAGGAGGCCGCCGTAGGCGATGTACACGGTGCCGTCCGGGCCCCGCGCCAGCGCCTCCCGCTGCTGGTGGACGGCGGCGGAGGCGCCGGGCGGATCCACCGGGTGGCGGCCGAGCACCCGGCCGGTGGCCACCTCCAGCGTGTAGAGCACGTGCTGGGCCGGCCTCTGGAAGGCGGCCACGTACAGCCGGCCGCCGGCCGCGTCGGCCACCGGAGTGCCCGTGATCCCGGTGACCGGCCGGATGTTCCCGCAGGGCAGCGTCCCGGCATCCACAGGCTCGGCCAGGTGGCTGCTCCAGGCCTGCGTGCCGGTCGCCGGGTCGAACGCGTACACGGTGTTGTTCTCGGTCGCGACCACCACCAGGCCCCCGACCACCAGCGGCGAGGCGTAGAGGTCGCCGTCCAGTTCCGGGCTCCGCCAGCCGGGGCGGGGCGCGGCTCCGGCGGGGCCGCCGCTCAGCACGCCGCGGTGGGCGGGGTCCCCGTGCCAGCCCGGCCACTCGGGACCGGCCGCCGTCCCGGTAGCCGCCGGCGCCCCGCGCCCGAGCGAGGCGCTGGGCGCGCCAGCCGGCGCCCGGGGGGTGGTGCCGGGGCCGCCACACGCGGCGCCGAGCAGGACGCCGAGTACGACTGCCGCAACCGGCCTGAGTGCTCCGGCTACGCGGACTGCAGGCCCCAGCTGAAGGCGCGCTCCGGCCGCAGCCGAGCCCGCTCCGGACCCACGACCTGGATCCGGCCCTGCAGAGAGACGCCCCGCTTGGGCCCGCCGGCGTCCACGACCAGGGCGGCGCGGGGCTGGGCGGTCAGGTTGCGGAGCTTGACCCCGTCGGCGTCGAACTCCAGCGAGCCGTCCTCGAGCACCTCGTACATCACCGGCATCACGTGGGGCCAGCCGGCCGGGCTGACCGTGGCCAGCCGCCCGATCCTCTGGGAACGCACGAACTCCAACTCGACGGCCGTCACGGCGGCGCCGGGGGCCGGCTCTCGATCAGGAAGTTGAGGGCGTTGAGGTAGGCGTGGATCCCGGCCTCGATGGCGTTGGTGGAGGCCCCGGCGCCCACCGCCCGGCGGCCGTCCAGCAGCAGCTCGATCACCGCCTCGGCCATGGCGTCGCGACCCGGCGTCGCCGCCACCACCGAGAAGTTCTCGACCTCGGGGTCCAGCCCGGTCAGCTTCTGGATCGCCTTCAGGGCCGCATCGAGCGGGCCGTCACCCTGCTCCCGCCGCATCGCCGGGCCGCGGCCGAGCTCGAGGGTCACCTCGGCCGTGGCGGGCAGGCCGGTGGTCGAGGTGACCGTCACCGTGAGCAGGCGCAGCCGCTGCGGGGCCTCCGCGATCAGCTCCTGGGCCAGGGCCCGCAGGTCCTCCACGTACAGGGTCTGCTTGTTCTCGCACAGCTCGAGGGAGGCGGCGTAGATCGTGGCCAGAAGATCGGAATCGGTCACCGGGACGTTGATCCGGCTCAGCTCGGCACCCAGGAAGTCGCGGCCGCTGGCCGAACCGACGTGGCCGGCGCCGGGATCGAAGCCGAGCATCGACTTGTCCACGGCCGGGGGCTCGGCCGGCCGGGCCTGGGCCGCGCTTCCGCCGGCAGCACCCGAGAAGCCCGCCTGCATCTCGTGCAGCCACTCCTCCCAGCGGGGCAGGTCCACGGCGGCGCCGGTCCACGGACCCGAGGTCGGGGAGGCAAGCACCGCCACCGGAGCCCCGGCGCGGGTGACGACCACCGACTCGCCGCCCGCCGCCACCCCCTCGACCAGGTCCTGGGCCTGGCCGGCAAAGGCGTCGAGGTCGACGTTGCGCGGCATCGCGATGAGTGTAGCTCCGGGCCCCGCCGGCCTCCTGCCGCACGCTCCGGGACCCCAGGCCGGTGACCCTCAGCGCTCCCGCCACCCGTCGAGCAGGCGCACCCGCTCCGCGAAGGTGCGGGCGGTCGCCGGCGTGACCGCCGCCCGCAGGCCGGCCGCCGCCACCGCGAGCAGCGTCTCCGGCTCGCCCCCACCGATGCCTCCCGCCCGGAGGACGCGGGGAAGGGCGGCCGTCCGCTCGGCTCCCGCCAGCAGTTCGTCCTGGCTCCAGCCCAGGCCGGCCAGCGCCACCGACTCCGCCTCCAGGCGGCGGGCCAGCAGCGCCTGCTCGGCGCCTCCCCGCTCCCGTGCTCGGCGGCCGGCCTGGCGGGCGGCGAGAGCGGCCAGCCGGCCTTCCAGGAGGCCGCCCGCGCAGCCCGGGCCGGCGGCCCGGGCCGGGCAGAGCCCGACCAGCTCCGGCTCGGCCTCAGCGCCGGCCAGCCGGCAGGCGTGGGCGTGAACGTCGGCCACGCCCGCCTCCAGCGGGCGGGTCAGGTTGAGGGAGAGCTGGACCCGGCCGTCGGGCAGGGGGAAGGTCAGGGCCTGGACGCCCGGCAGGGCACGCATCGCCACCGCGATTCCCGGGGGCACTCGCGCCCACACCAGGTTGTAGGCGACCAGGAGCGGGCGGCCGCCCACGCAGGCGGCCCCGGCGGTGGGGTGGAGGAGCGGGCCCCCGAGGTCCGGCGCCAGGCCGCCCGCCCGGATCTCGGCCAGGCGGCGGCCCGCGGCGGCCGCTCCGTACATGAACACCGGGACCCTCAGCTCCGTCCACACCCTCTCGGCCAGGGCGCCCGCCAGGTCCACCGCGGCGCCGAGACCGGCGCCTCCCAAGGGCACGATCGGGAGCACATCCGCCACTCCGACCCGCGGGTGCAGGCCTCGGTGCGCGCCCAGGTCGAGAGTCGCGACGGCGTGCTCGACCAGGCCGAACAGCGCCTCCAGAAGGTTCGGGCCGGAGGCGGCGGCCAGCGTCACCACGGTCCGGTTGTGGGCGGCGTCGGAGTGGACGTGCAGGATCCGCGGCCCCGCGCCCAGGGCGCCCGCCGCGGAGGTGGCGAAGTTGGGCACGGCGGCGAAGGCGGCCGGGCTGGACCTCACCCCTCAGCCCGGGCCGTAGAGTAGGGCCCGGTGTCGGGAGCGGTGCGGCTGGTGTGGGGCGAGCAATTCATGGACTATCGCCTCAGCGCCGACCACCCGCTCCAGCCGATCCGGGTCAAGCTCGCCGTCGACCTGATGCGGGATTTGGGCCTGACGGCCTCGGCCGAGGTCGTGGAGCCGCGAGAGGCGGACGCCGTCGAGATCGCGCTCGCCCACGAGCCGGCCTTCATCGACCTGGTGCGGCGGCTGAGCGAGCCGGCCGGGATCGGGGGCCTGAGCGTCGCGGCCGTGCTCGAAGCCGGGTTCGACACCTCCGACAACCCGGTCGCCCAGGGCATGCACCAGGCCTGCGCCACGATCGTCGGCGGCAGCCTGGTCGCGGCGGAATCGGTGCACAGCGGGGCCGTGGAGCATGCGTTCAACCCGGCCGGCGGCCTCCACCACGCGGACCGGGCGCGGGCGTCCGGCTTCTGCGTCTACAACGACGTCGCGGTGGCGGTGGCGTGGCTGCGGGCCCAGGGCCACCGGGTGGCGGTGGTCGACGTGGACGTGCACCACGGGGACGGCACCCAGGCCCTGTTCTACTCCGATCCGCAGGTCCTGACCATCAGCATCCACGAGAGCGGTCACCACCTGTTTCCAGGCACCGGCTTCCCTGACGAGACCGGGGCGGGCGCGGCGCGCGGCACGGCGGCCAACCTGCCCCTCCACCCTGACACCTGGGACGAGCCGTGGCTGGCCGCTTTCGAGGCCGTGGTGCCGGCGCTGCTGCGCGAGTTCCGGCCCACCATCCTGGTCACCCAGAACGGCTGCGACACCCACCTCCTGGACCCGCTCGCCCACCTCCGCGCCTCGACCGCGATCTGGCCCCGGATCGGCCGCCGCTGCCACGAGCTGGCCCACGAGTTGTGCGCCGGGCGCTGGGTCGCGACCGGCGGCGGCGGCTATGCGCTCCGGGAGGTGGTGCCCCGGGCCTGGAGCCTGCTCTTCGCCGAAATGGTCGAGCGCCCGGATCTGGCCGCCGCCCTCATCGACCCCCAGCCCTTCCCGCCGGCCGCGGCGGCGCGGGAGCGGGTCTGGGCTTTCCTCGAGCGCGACCTGCGCGCGCTGGGTCGCGAGCTGAGCCTGCCGCTCACGCTGTCCCGGTCGCCGTCCGGGCCCTGAGCCGCACCGCACCCCCGGCCGCCGCCATGCCCGGCGCGGGGTCACGTCTCCGCCCGCCGGCCGGGCGGGGCGGGTTCGTAGATGGCGATGTGCCTGACCGCCGCGATCGGGGCGTCCCCGGCGAGGACCAGGACGTCGAGCTCGACCAGGCGGTGCCCGCGCCGTTCGTACAGTTCCGCCACCCGGGCCCGGGCCGACAGCCGACGGTCAGGGGGGACCGCGGCCGCGTACCGGGTGCGGCTCTCGACGTGGATCCAGACCGGGAGCCGGCGGTTCAGCATCAGCACCCGGTTGGCGAGCCAGACCAGGCGGCCGCCCCCGGCCGGACCACCGGCCTCGGCCTCGTCCACGGTGCCCAGGACCTCGCCGGCGGCGAAGGCGGCCGGCGGCCGGGGCACGGGCAGCCCGGCCGCCGGGACCTCGGGCAGCGGCTCGTGGGCGGCCGATACAGTGGCCGTGCCGGCCGCACACAGCTCACCGGCGGGGTTGCGGAGGGCCAGCTCCAGGCTGGTCCCGGGGGCGCCCGGGGTCGCCGCCAGCTCCACCTCCTCGCCGTCGTAGACCGGCCGCAGGAAGCGCACGCGGATGGCGCCGCCGGCCGGCCAGCGCTCGCCCCAGGCCCGCTCCGGCAGCCGCTCCAGGTAGCCGTGCAGCTCGGCGCCCGGGACCAGCCCGGCGCGGAACCCGAGGCGGCCGGCGACCTCGTCGTCGTGGATCCGGTTCTCCGACTCGGTCGCCGTGTTGGAGGCGCGCACCCGCTCGATCAGCGGCGCCGGCACGGCCTGCCCGGCTCCGCGCTCAGGCCCGCGCCGCCCGGCTGATCCGGACCACCGCCAGCTGCAGGGGCAGCGCGGTGCCGGCGATCGCGCCCAGCGGGGGGGCCAGCCAGGCCAGGCCACCCGGGTGGGAGCGGACCATGGGGAAGGCGTAGGCGCCGATCGCGACCAGCACCACCACCTGCCAGGCCACGGCGAACGCGAACCAGCGCTTGACGGCTGCACGCTTGGCCTCGGGGGCGGGCTGCCGGAGGCCGGCCGCCAGCAGCCGGGAGTAGGCCAGGTACTGGATGCCCAGGCAGCCCACGAACAGCGCCACGCCGGCGCCCACGAGGCTCAGAAAAAACCCCCGGCGCGGCTCAGACGGTGGCCGCGTGCGTGCGCAGGCAGCGGGTGCAGACGCGCGCCCGCACCACCTGGTCGCCGATCCGGACCCGACCCGACTGCAGGTTGGGCAGGAAGCGCCGGTTGGTGCGCACCTTGGAGTGGCTGACGTTGTGTCCATATTGCGGCCCCTTGCCGCAGATGTCGCATTTTCTGGCCATGTGGGAACGCTCCGGGTGGGGAACGAGAAGGGGATTGTACCATGGCGTGGATATGGCCCCCTCCGCCACCCAGCAGGAGCCGCCGGCCGCCTCCACCCTCCGCTCAGCCCGCGATCGGGGCCGGATCGAGGTCTTCCCGGGCGTCGTGGCGGCGATCGCCGGCCACGCCGCGTCCGAATGCTACGGCGTGTTCGGGATGGCCGCCCGCAACCTCCGCGAGGGCGTCGCCACGCTGCTCCGGCGCGACAACCTGCACCGTGGCGTGTGGGTCCGCGAGGCCGAGGGGTCGCTGTCCGTCGACGTCTACGTGGTGGTCCAGTTCGGGGTTCGCATCACCGAGGTGGCCCACAACCTGCAGATGGCGGTCCGCTTCGAGGTGGAGCGGGCGGTGGGGGTCCCCGTCGCCGAGGTGAACGTCTTCGTGCAGGGGGTCCACGAGGATCGCGGCGTATCGCAGTGACCCGATGAGAGCCGGCGTCGACGGCCAACTGCTGAAGCAGGCGCTGCTGGGCAGCCTGACCTGGCTGTCCGCCCACCAGGAGGAGGTCAACCGGCTCAACGTCTTCCCGGTTCCCGATGGCGACACCGGAACCAACATGCTGCTCACCCTGCAGTCGGCGGTCGAGGACATCCGCGACTCCCAGGCCACCGAGGTCGGCAAGATCG
>JBBSHA010000041.1:0-11288 GCA_038253595.1 Candidatus Dormibacterales bacterium | reverse complement strand
GCCCAGATGCTCCAACGGATCGAGATCAAGGGTGGTGACCTGGTCAGAGTGGAGGTGAAGCCGCCGTTCCACGGCCTTTTCGTATTGGCCGGTTCAATAAGGGATGTTTGGTCGGGGAGCCGGGATTTGAACCCGGGGCCCCGCGCTCCCAAAGCGCGTGCGCTGCCGGACTGCGCTACTCCCCGAGGCCGTGGCCGTCGATTGTATGTTCCCGGCCGGCGCGGGCCGGGTGCCGGCGCTCGCTCGGGTCGCGGTGTCCAGGGCGAGTTGCCGCCGGTTGCCGGGTTGCGCTGCTGGGGTGGGGGCGAAAACAAAGGGGGAAGCCGGGTGGGGGACCCGACTTCCCGGGCTGGGGTGGGGACGCTCTGGAAAATAGCCTGTGACGCCGACCCCTATGGTTGACGCTTGTCCATGGTAGCACGCATCGGGCCGGAGCACAACATCTGGGAGCCCACGATCTTCGGGCGGACACTGATGACATTGCTGTAGACAAGTCTCGCTGGCGGTCACTATGGTGGTTTCACTACACCACGGAGGCACTGAATGGGAACATTGCTCCTTATCGTTCTGATCATCCTGCTGCTCGCGATAGCGCTGGGCGGCGGGGGTTACACCTACCGCCGGTACTACGGCCGGCCGGTCGCCACCGAGGTGGTCGAGACCCGGGAGGGCGGGGGCGGCGGCGCGGCGATCGCGCTGCTGGTGCTGGCCATCCTGGTCATCCTCTTTCTGATCTACGGGGGCTTCAACTTCTGGCACCTCTTTGGAGGCACGACGGCGAGCCCGAGCGTGAACGGCCGCTCCTAGTCTCCTGCTGAAGGAGGCCGGCCGGGCCCGGGCGGGCCCCCTTCCGGCGGCCTGGGCCGGGGCCGATGTCGCGGCGGCCCTGCTGGCGGCGCTGCTGGTGGTGGCCTCCCGGCTGCCCCTGCGCACCCGCTATCTGATGAACTGGGACGCCGCCCAGTTCGCGCTCGGCCTGGATCGCTTCGACCTGGTCCACCACCAGCCGCACCCGCCCGGCTACCTGGGCTACATCGTGGCGGGCCGGCTGCTGAAGCCGATCGCCGGCGACGCCAACTCCGCCCTGGTCGCACTCAGCATCGGGGGCGAGTGCCTGGGCGTCGTGCTCGCAATGGCCGTCGCTCGCGAGATCTTCGGGGGGCGGGCGGCGCTGGTGGCGGGCCTGGTGCTCGCCGCCAGCCCTCTCTTCTGGTTCTACGGCGAGATCGCCAACACCTACGCGCTGGAGCCGGCGCTGGTCCTGCTGGTGGCCTGGCCGGCCTGGCGGGCGTGGCGGGGAAGCGCCGGGGCGGCCCACTGGCTGGGCCTGGCGCTGGGCCTGGCCGGTGCGTTACGGCCCAGCAGCGCGATGCTCATGCTGCCGCTGGCGGGGCTCGCGTTCCGGCGCTGCGGCTCCGGTTCCGCGGCCGCCCGGGGGATCCTGGCAGGGGCCGTCCTGACCCTGGCCTGGGTGGTGCCTCTGCTCGTCCTGGCCGGCGGCCCGCTGGCCTATGCCGGGGCGGCGCTCGAGCTGGGGGGTTCGGTGACGGCGGGCACCGCGCTCTGGAGGGCCGGTCCGGGCGCCCTGGCGACCACCTCGGGAGCGGTGGCGCTGGGCACCGCCTGGGAGCTCGGGCTCTTCGCCGCCGTCCTCTGCCACGGCCTGCTGATCGCACCCCGGCTGGCCCGCGTGCGGGCGCTGCCCGCCGGCTGGCCGGGGTTCGCGGCGGCCTGGACGCTGCCCGCGCTGGTCGTGTTCCTGTTCGTCCACGTCGGCCAGGTCGTGTATGTGCAGGTGTTCACCACAGCGCTGGTGCTGGCGGTCGGGCCGGCTGTCGAGCGAGCGCTGGCCGCCACGCGCCGCCCGGGCCTCCTCCCGGCGGTGGTGGCCGCCGGCATCGCCTGCGACCTCGCGCTATTCGCGCTCCCGGGCCGCGACTCGCTGGTCGGCCGGCTCGGGGCCCACGATGCCGCGGTGGCCGCCACGGTGGCCCTGGTGTCGAGCGAGGACCCGGCCCGCACCGTGCTCGTGGCCGACGCCTTCGCGCCCGGCTCCTACCGGATGGCCCAGGTCTACCTGCCCAGGTACCGGAGGGTTGCCATCGCCCCCGACGACCGCGGGCGGCTGGGCCAGATCTTCGCCGACCGCTACGAACCCTGGCGATTCGCCCGATCCCAGCCGCCCGCGTTTCCCCCGGGGGCGGACACCTTCGTCTTCCTCGATCGCTCGGTGGTCGACGGCTATGTCGGGGACCCCGAGCGCCTCCAGCCGCACCAGGCCGGGGGTGCCCGCCTCTACACGTGGCGGGGAGCCGCGCCGGTCGTGGAGAACGGCCGGCTCTGGCTGGGGCCCCCTTACACACCGAGCCGGGGCCGCGACGCCTGATCGACTACCCTCTCGGTCAGTGAGCCCCCAGGGTCCGGTGGCGGCCGACATGGAGCCGATGCTGGCCGCGGTCCAGGCCGACCTCCCCGAGGGCGACGGCTGGGAATACGAGCCCAAGTGGGACGGCTTTCGGACCATCGTCCACCGCACCGGCGACTCGGTTGAGCTGATCAGTCGGGGCGCCCGCCCGATGACGCGCTACTTCCCCGAACTGCCGCCCGCGTTCTGTGGCCTGGAGGCCGACGGGCTGGTCTTCGACGGCGAGATCGTGGTGGTGGGCCGAGCTGGGCTGGACTTCGACGCGCTCCAGCAGCGCCTACATCCAGCCGAGTCCCGGGTCCGGCTGCTCAGCGCCCGGACGCCGGCCTACTTCGTCGCCTTCGATCTGCTGGCGGAGGCCGGCGATGACCTCCGGCACCGGCCCCTCGGCGAGCGGCGAGCCCGGCTGGAAGCGGTGCTGGCGGCGGTGCCGCCCCCGCTCTTCCTGACGCCCTACACGACGGACCGGCTCGAGGGGCGGCGCTGGTTCGAGCAGTTCGAGGGCGCCGGCCTCGACGGCGTGATCGCCAAGCGCTGGGATCAGCCCTACCTGCCCGGCAAGCGGGGCTGGGTCAAGGTCAAGCACGAGCGCACGGCCGACTGCGTCGTCATCGGCTTCCGCTGGAGCTCCGACCACTCGTCACTGGGGTCGCTGCTGCTCGGTCTGCACGACGGCGACGGTGCCCTCCACTACGTCGGCCACACCTCGGGCTTCAGCGCGGCGGCGAGGCGCGAGGTGCTGGAGCGGCTGCTGCCGCTTCGCGAGGAGCGGCCCCAGGCTGCCGCCTCCGAGGTCCGGGCCCCTGGCGGTCCGAGCCGCTGGTCGCGGGGCCGGGACACCGACTGGGAGTCGATCCGGCCGGAGTTGGTCTGCGAGGTCAGCTTCGACAAGCTCCAGAGCGGCGAGCGTTTCCGGCACGCGGCTGGGTTCCGGCGCTGGCGGCCCGACAAGCCGCCCCGGGACTGCACTTTCGACCAGGTCGAGTCAGTCGCCGCCTTCGACGTCGCGGCGATCTTCGGGGCCGGGTAGGGCCGGGAAACGGGAGGCCGGACCGCCGGGTCCGTAGTAACGGGTGGCGGCGCGACCGATGGCCGAGACCGCCAGCCAGTCGAAGCCGGCCCCCGCCACCAGCCCCACCGCCAGCGGTGCCACCCGGGCCACCGAGGTCAGCGCCCGCCCCGCCACGACTCGGCCCAACACGGTGGCCAGGAAGTGGCCGCCCGCTCGTCCCAGCCAGGCCTGGGGGAGCCTGCGGAAGGCGGCCACGGTGACCCGCCGGCCGCCCGCCACCAGCAGGTTCTCGCGCAGCTTGACCGCGCCGCTGGAGATCCCGACCACGACCAGCGCCTCCAGCAGGCGATCATCGGAACCGGTCAGCTCGTGGCCGTAGACCATCGCCACCGCCATCACCAGTTCGGACTCCTGCTCGAGGGCGAACAGCCCCTGGCTGGTCACGGTCCCGAGAGCGATCAGGGTCCCCAGACCGGGCGCGATCGCGGCCGCGCCGCTGGCCGCTCCGGTCGCCGCGACCCGGCGACGCGTGCTCCGGATCAGCAGCCGCGCCAGCTGGTCCGGGCCCAGGCCGGGGTTCTGGGCGCGCAGGCGCTCGACCCGCTCGCGGATGGCCGGCTCCCGGCTTGCCATCGCGGCCGCCAGGGCGCTCATCACCGGGCGCAGCTGGGAGGGGAGCCAGCTCAGGTCCATCAACTTCAGGGTAGCCGCGTGGCAGGATTCCACCTGTGATCGTCGACAGCGACCGGCCGCTCGAGCCCGACGATCTGGGCCCGGATCCGGTGGCGGCCTTCCAGGCCTGGTTCGAGCTGGCCGGCGAGGTGGGGGAGCAGCAGCCCAGCGCGATGGCGCTGGCGACGGCCGGCGAGGATGGCGCGCCCGATGTTCGCTTCGTGCTCCTGCACCGGGCTGCCGCCGACGGCTTCCGGTTCTTCACCAACTACGAGTCGGCCAAGGCGGCCCAGCTGGAGGCCAATCCAAGGGCGGCGCTGGCGTTCCACTGGCCGCTGCTCCACCGCCAGGTCCGGCTCCGGGGCCGGGTGTCCAGGACCGGTGCCGACGAGTCCCTCCTCTACTGGGAGCAGCGGCCGCACGGAAGCCGGATCTCCGCCGCCGCGTCGCCCCAGAGCCTGGTGATTCCGGGCCGCTCCGTGCTCGAGGAGTCGGTGTCGGGCCTGGAGGCGCGCTTTCCGCAGGGGCCGCCACTGCCCGACTTCTGGGGTGGCTACGTGCTGACTCCGGACCGGGCCGAGTTCTGGCAGGGCCGGACCCACCGGCTCCACGATCGGCTGCTCTACGTCCGCCGGGAGGTAGGCTGGAGCATCGACCGCCTGGCCCCCTGAGCCAGATGATTGATCATCTAGCCTGCTAGGCCGCCGGTGTCTCCTGGATGCGCTTGAGCTTGGCGAGCGCGGCCCGCTCCAGGCGCCGGACCTCGGCCCGGTCCGCCCCGACCCGGATCGAGACCTCCTCCAGGGTCCGTTCGTGACCGTCGAGGAGGCCGAACCGGAGCTGGATCACGCGCCGCTCGCGGGCGCGCAGGCGCATCAGTGAGTCGGCCAGCTCGTCGTTGCGGGCGGTGCGCTCGGCCTCCGCCGCGGGCGAGTCGGCCCCGGTGTCCTCGATCAGCTCGCCCAGCTCGGACTCACCCTCGCCGATCGGGGTCTCCAGGGAGACGGGTTCCCGGGCGACCTCGAACAACCACTCCACCTTATCCGCCTCGATGCCGAGCTCCATGCCCAGCTCCTCGTTGGTCGGGCGGCGGTCCAGTTCCTGGGTGAGCCGGTCGGCGACCCGGATCATCTTGCCGATCAGC
This sequence comes from Candidatus Dormibacterales bacterium, assembly GCA_038253595.1. GTDB lineage: Bacteria > Chloroflexota > Dormibacteria > Dormibacterales > Dormibacteraceae > JBBSHA01. The sequence goes on along the minus strand of JBBSHA010000041.1, from coordinate 6,035 downwards.
TCGGCATTGTGGACCGGGATGCGCACGGTCCGGCCGCGGTCGGCAACCGCCCGCTGGATCGCCTGCCGGATCCACCAGGTGGCGTAGGTCGAGAACTTGAAGCCCTTGCGCCACTCGAACTTCTCGACCGCCCGGATCAGCCCCAGGTTGCCCTCCTGGATGATGTCGAGGAGGGGCATGCCCCGGTTGCTGTACTTCTTGGCCACGGACACGACCAAGCGCAGGTTGGCCTCGGTCAACCTGCGCTTGGCCTCCACCGAACCCGCCTCCATCTCCTGGGCCAGCTGCACCTCCTCCGCGGCGGTCAGCAGGCGGACCTTGCCGATCTCGCGGAAGTAGGCGCGAACTGCGTCGTCGAGGGCAGCGGCGTCGGCGGCGTCTTGATCTGGGCGCCGGTTCCAGGTCGGCTCCTCGCCGTCGTGGATCAGCTCTCGGAGAACGCTCACTAAGACCCATGATTCCGCAAACGGGCGTTCGCCAAACGTGCGAACCTACGGTTCGTGAAGACCGCACTCCGATTGGACGGAGTCAAGGCCCTGGCCGGGCAGGACCTGGGTGAGGGCGCGTGGCGGGTGATCACCCAGGACCAGGTGAACATGTTCGCCGACGCCACCGACGATCACCAGTGGATCCACGTCGACGTGGCCCGCGCCCAGGCCGGCCCCTTTGGAGCCCCGATCGCACACGGCTTCCTCACCCTCTCACTGGTGCCGGCCCTGATGCACGAGGTGCTGGCCGTCGACGGAGTGAGGATGGCGATCAATTACGGAATCAACAGGGTCCGCTTCATCTCCCCGCTCAGGGTGGGTTCGCGGGTCCGGGCCCGCGGCCGCTGCCACTCCGTGGAAGAGGTGGAGGGCGGGGTCCAGGTGGTCAACCAGGTGACGATCGAGATCGAGGGCCGGGAGAAGCCTGCCTGCGTGGCGGAGACCATCAGCCGCTACTACTCCTGAAGCGAGGCCGAGCCCACCAGCCCTGTCTCAGTCGAGGCCGGCCTCCAGGCCCTCGCCGCTGAGATGCCAGCCGCTGCGGCCGCGGGTGAGCCGGACCGGGCCCGGCGTCTCGATGCCGGCCACCCGCCAGCCGCCTCCCTCCTGGCGGAGCCGGACGATCAGGCCGGCATCGTCAACGTAGACCCCCTCTGACAACCGGCGCAGCCGGGCCAGGTCGAGACCGTTAACCTTCGGCGGCTTCGGTGGGGGAGGCGGTGGTGGCGCGGCTGCGGGTGGCACGACCTTCAGTCCGTGGTCATGGCGCCGCCGGTTGCGCGCCTGCTCGAGGGACAGCTCGAGCAGGTTCGCACCCAGGCCCGCCTCGAACAGCCGGCTGGAGATGAGGGTCTGGTCCTGGCGGCCCCGGAGGCAGAGGGCACAGGTGGCCTCGCCGGCAACCGGACGGATCGCATCCGCCGGCAGGGGCCTTCCGCAGAGGGTGGTGACGGAGCCCCCATCCGGCACCGTGACCACCAGGTGGACCGCACGCCCGGACCGGCCTCGAACGCTGTGCAGGGCGGCCTGGGCCATCCCCCGAGGGTACGGATTCCCGTGCCCTCGCCGGCACGGCGGTCGGGCGAAGGCCAGGTCAGGAAACCGCCCGGCCGAAGTTCCGGGCGGCGATGGCGACGGCGCCCACCGCCAGCACCGCCATGATCGCGACGCCCTTGGTCACGCTGGCGTCGCCCATGTGGTCGTTGAAGATCGCCCGGGCGGCGTCCACCGCGTACGAGAGTGGGTTGGCCGCCGCCACCCGGCGCAGCCACTCGGAGGCCAGGGTCAGCGGCAGCAGCACCCCGGAGAGGAGCAGGACCGGCAGAGTCGCCGTGAAGATGAGCGGGGCAAACGAGTCCTCGCTCTTCAGCCAGAGCGCGCAGGCGTACGAGATCGAGGCCATGAAGAGCCCGATCAGGGCGATCAGGGCCAGCATCACCAGCAGGCCGCCGAGGTGGATGTTGAGTCCGAACGGGAGCGAGAGCAGGATCAGGATCAGCGACTGGATCAGCAGCGACATGATGTCGCGGAGCGCCCGTCCGAGGAGAAGGGCGAGCCGGCTGACGGGGGTCACCCGCAGCCGCTCGACCACCCCGTAGCGGAGTTCGGAGATCAGGCTGAAGCCGACGCCGGCCGCGCCGAAGAGCCCGAGCTGGATCAGCAGCCCGGGTACGAACACGTTGTAGGCGCCTCCTCTCGGGAACCCCGGCGAGGCCGAGATCGACTTCAGGAGCGGAGCGAACAGGATCAGGTAGAGGACCGGCTGGAGCACACCGATCGCCACCCAGGCCGGGTTGCGGATGAAGAGACCGAGGTAGCGCAGGTAGACCAGCCAGGTGTCGCGAAGCAGCTTCATGGCGCCGTCTCGCGCAGCGACTTGCCGGTCTGGCGGAGGAAGACGTCGTCGAGGCTGGGCCGGCTCAGCGCGATCGTCTGCAGGGGCAGGCCGGCGCTGTCCAGCAGCCGCAGGATGGCGGGCATGGCGGCCTCCCCGCGGTCCACGTAGAGGCGGACCGTGCCCTCGTCCAGGGTCGCCTCGCGCGTGAAGTCTTGGGCCTGGAGGAGGCGCATCGCGGCCTCCGCGTCACCGTCCACGCCGAGCACCACCAGGTCGCCGGCGACCTGCCGCTTCAGCTCGTCCGGACTGCCCTCGACCACCACCCGACCGTGGTCGATGATGGCCAGCCGGTCGCACAGCGCGTCCGCCTCCTCCAGGTAGTGGGTGGTCAGGAAGACCGTGGTGCCGGCCCCGGCCAGCCGCCTGACCTCCACCCAGAGGCGGGCCCGGCTCTGGGGATCGAGGCCGGTGGTCGGCTCGTCGAGAAAGAGCAGGCGGGGCCGGTGCATGAGCCCGATTCCGATGTCCAGACGCCGCCGCTGCCCCCCCGAGTAGGTACCGGCCTGCCGGTCCGCCGCGTCCTCCAGCTCGAGCACCGCCAGCAGCTCGGCTGCCCGCTCCTGCGCCTGCGCCTTCGCCATCCCGTAGAGACGGCCCTGGAGCACCAGCTCCGAACGGCTGCTCACCTGGGCATCCGTGCCCCCGCGCTGGCCGACGTAGCCGATGTTCTCCCGCACCTTGTCGGGCTGGCGGCGGAGGTCGTAGCCGGCCACCGTGGCCTCGCCGCCGCTGGGCGGCGGCAGCGTGGCCAGCATTCGCAGCGTGGTGGTCTTGCCCGCGCCGTTGGGGCCCAGGAAGCCGAAGATCTCGCCCGCCCGTACGGTGAGGTCGACCCCGGCCACCGCCTCCACGTCGCCGCCCCGGCTCTTGAACGTCCGGCGCAGGTCGCGCGCCTCGATGACGGTGACGGCGGCGTCGGCGCCGAGCAGATCGGTGGCGGTCATGGGCAGCCTCCTCGTGACTGGCGCCGCGGCGGCGGGGCGGGGCCGGCCCGGGCGCGCCGGAGCCGGCGGGAGCGGGAAACAAGTGACCCCGACGAATCGCCTCGCCAGCTCCAGGTCCAGCCTTGCGGCCTTTCCCGGCTCCTTTGCGCGTGTCCCTCGGGGCCGAACGTAGCTTAGGGGCGGGCACGGGCGCTAGCAAGGGCCGGTTTCATACCGTCGCCAGGCGGTATGGAGTAGCCGCCGGGCCCGCGGCCGCCCGGTCGCCGAAAGTTACGATCGCGGAATGCCCCGCCCCGGCGCGACCCTGGCTGCGTACGGCCTCCTGGCCGGCTGCTCGGCCCTCCTGGCGGCCGGTGCCCTGACCCACCGGCTGCCCCTGGACGGGCTGGAGACGTTCGCTTCATCGCCGGCGCCTGGGGGGGTCTGGCTGCAGGTCCGCGAGAGCGCGTGGAACTGGCCCGTGCGGTTGCTGAGCAGCGCGCTCTACGTGTTCGTCTTCCTGCACGCCCGGCCGTTTTCCGACACCCTGCTCAACGCCGGCTACGTTGGCCTCTACCTGCTCGTGCTGGTACTGGTGGCTGCGCGGCGGCGAGGACCACGGCGTGCTCCACATCGGGCGCGCCGGCTGGCGCCTGGCGGCGATCCTGGCCGCGATCACCGTGGCCGCCACGGCCGGCTGGACCGCCGTGCTGGGGACCGTGCACGACGCGGCCCCCTTCCTGGACGCCTTCACCACCGTGCTCAGCCTGGTCGCACTCTTCCTGACCGCCCGCAAGCTGTTCGAGAGCTGGTGGGTGTGGATCGCCGTCAACCTCATCTTCGTCGGCCTCTACGCGACCAAGAGCCTGCCCCTGACGCCGGTGCTCTACGCGATCTTCGCGGCCCTGAGCGTGGCCGGCCTGCTCAACTGGCGCCGGCTGCTCGGCGTCCGCCTCGCCCTGGCGCCGGCGGCCTGAGGGCGTTCGGGACCGGTGGTCCCGATCAGCGGGGCTGGGCAGCGCGCCGGCCGGGCACCTTGCCGCGCGCCTCCTGGTCCATGCCGGACACCGCGCCCGCAACCGCGCCGGCCGACTCGGCAACCTGGTCGCGGACCCTGCCCGCCGCTGCCGGGGCCCGCTCCCTCGCCTCCTGGTAGGCGCTGGATTCCTGCGCTCGACCCCACAGCTTCCCCAGCCGGCGGCGGGCGTTGTTGCGCCGCTGCTCGCCCAGCCGGCGGTCGAGAAAGTAGGTCAGCGTGGCGCCGGCGGCGAGGCCGGCCAGGTTGCGAAGCTTCATACGGGATCCTCCAAGACGCGGTGTCATGTAACAGGGGGGCGTTGCTATCAGATTAACAGCCCGGGCCGGGTCCGGCGCGCCGCCCTGGGCGGCCAGCCTTACTGTTGAGCGGATGAGGGAGCCGGCCGCGGAGCCGCCCGTTGCCGACCCGGTAGTCACCGAGGCGGGCCGCCACATTCTGCTCTCGCGATCGCGGGTGGCAAAGCGCGGCCGGGTGCGGGAGCTTCTCTTCGGGACCCAGGACGGGCTGCTCACCTCGCTCGGCCTGATCAGCGGGGTCAGCGGCGCCACCACCGCCCGTTACCCAGTGCTGGTGGCGGGTTTCGCCGGCGCGGTGGCGGGCATGATCGCGATGGGCGCGGGCGCCTACGTGGCGGGCAAGTCGCAGCTGGAGGTTCACCTCGCCGAGATCGACCGCGAGAAGGGCGAGGTGGAGCGCAACCCGGAACGGGAACTTGGCGAGCTGGTGGAGCTGTTCATGGCCGATGGGCTGGCCGAGGACGACGCCCGGTCGGTCGCCGGGACGATCGCGCGCCACCCGGGCGCCATGGTCCGGGTGATGGCCGAGAAGGAGCTGGGGATCGTCGTGGAGGGAGGGGCCCCTCTGCGCGAGGGCGCGGTGATCGCGGCCGCCTTCCTGGTCGGCGCGGTGGTCCCGATCCTGCCCTGGGTGTTTCTCAGCACCACCGCCGCCGAGCGGATCGGCGGCGTGGGCATCAGCCCGGCGCTGGTGGTCTCGGTCGGGCTCACCACGCTGTTCCTGTTCGGGATGGGCGTGCTGAAGGCGGGCCTGGCCCACATCCGGCCGGTGGTCGCCGGCGCCGAGATCGCCGGCCTCGGACTGGCCGCCGCCCTGCTCGCCTTCCTGCTCGGCAGCGTAGTGCCGCGGCTGCTCGGAGTCTCGGCGGCGGTGGGGGGCTGAGAGCAACTCAGATCGGGCTGGGGGCCACCGGCTGGGGCGCGCTCTGAGAGCTGATCGGCGCCACGTCCTCCTCGAAGCGCACCACGAGCTCGCCCCCGTCAGGCGCCCGGATCTCCTGCAGTGAGCCGCCCTCGCGGTCGAAGAACCGGGCCGTGTAGCTGAGATGGCCGACCGTGTCGGGTGTCGCCCGGATCTGGAAGGCCACGGTCGCGCCGGCCGGCACCGGTCCGCATTCCAGGCGAGTCCCACTCGGATCGATCTCGCAGAGCTTGCTGGAGCCCATCGCGATCGTGTGGTCGTCGAACCAGCGGCCCATGTCGATCACGAGCTGGCCGATGGGGCGGCCCTGGTTGTGAACGCTGAAGCCGACGTGGTCGTCGCCCCCGAGGAAGATGCGGGGGCTGGCGCGCCCTACGACATCCGCTGTAAGCGGCAGGTCGGCAGCGGTCGCCTCCGCTGCTGGGGAGGGGGCGGCGGCCGGGGTGGCGGCGCGGTGGGGGAGACTCTTC
>JBBSHA010000040.1:0-11413 GCA_038253595.1 Candidatus Dormibacterales bacterium | reverse complement strand
GCCCGTCGGCGGGCATCAGGCCGGTCTCGCTGTACATGCCCAGGTTGTTCTTCAGGGTGTCCACGAAGGCCTGCCGGTCGCCGCCCGGGTAGAAGCCGGCAGGCAGCTTGGAGGCGATCTCGTCGGCGCTGTGGGTCTTGATGTAGCGGAGTGCGCGCACCCCGGCCCGGGCCATCGCCTGGGCCGTGCGCGGGTTCTGCTTCACGAACTCGGTGCTGGCGTAGAAGCCGCCGGCGGGCCACGTGCCGCCGAAGACGGCCTTGGTGCCCTCGGCGCTGCGGGTGTCGTAGAGGATCTTGCCCCCGCCGCCGGACTGGAGGGAGGTCACGGTCGGCTCCACGGTGACCACTGCCCAGACCTGGCCGGAGGAGAGCGCGGCGACAGCGGTCGAGCCGCTGCCCACGCCGACCGTGGGGATGGCCTGGGGGTCCGCCCCGTTCTTCTTGAGCAGGAACTTGATCATCTCGTCGGTGGAGGAGCCGGGCGCGGTCACGCCCACCGGCTTGCCGATCAGGTCCTTGATCGAGCGCACCTGGTCCTGGTGCTGCCGGCCGACCAGCAGCACCAGCCCGGGGTACTGGTCGAAGAGAGTCACCATCTCGATGAACTTGCCCTGCTGCTGGGTGCGGATGGTGTGCTCATAGAAGCCGGTGACCATGTCCACCGAGCCGCCGACCACCGCCTTCAGCGCGTCGGAGCCGCCCTTCAGGTCCTGGATGTCGACCGTGATGCCCTCGGCCTTGAAATAGCCAAGCTGGTCCGCCAGGGTGAGCGGCATGTAGATCAGCTGGGTCTGGCCGCCGACCCCCATCCGGAGCGAGGTCTTCTCGGGTGCTCCCGTGGAGGCCGCGGGGGCGGGAGCCGCCGTGCCGCCGCAGGCCACGATCAGGAGGGACGCCAGCGCCCCCAGGGCCAGTCTTCTCATTCTCAATCCTCGCCAGGTTCAGGCGGCGAGCAGCTCGCCGGCAGGTTGGGGCTTCCATCGTACTAACCGGCTCTCGATCCGCGTGATGGCAAGCTCCACCACGACCACCACCACGCAGAGCACGGCCATGCCCGCCCAGACGCCGGTGGCGTCGAGGTTGCCGTCCGCCCTGGCGATGACGTAGCCGAGGCCCCGGGAGGCGCCGATGAACTCGCCCACCACAGCCCCCACCATGGCGAATCCGACCGAGGTGTGGAGGCTGGTCAGGATCCAGCTCATGGCCGAGGGCAGCAGCACGTGGCGGGTCAGCTGGCCCTCGCCGGCGCCCAGCATGCGGGCGTTGTTGAGCACGTTGCGATCCACGTCGCGGACTCCCTGGAAGGCGTTGAAGAAAACGATGAAGAAGACGAGCGAGAAGCCGAGGGCGATCTTGGAGCGCTCGTCGAGCCCGAAGATCAGGATCAGGATGGGCGCGAAGATCAGGCGCGGGAGCGCGTTCGCCACCTGGATGTAGGGGCTGAACACCCGAGCCCAGAAGTCGGAGCGGCCGAGCAGGAAGCCGACCACGACCCCCGCCGCCACCCCCAGGACGAAGGCGGCGGCCGCCTCGTAAAGCGTCACCCCGGCGTTGCGGGCGATGGTGCCATCCTGCAGCCACTGCAGGTCGCGGGCCAGGATCCGGCTGGGCCGCGACCAGAAGAAGGGGTCGACCAGGAACCTGTCCTCCCCCACCGTGACCCGCCTGCCCAGCTCCCAGAAGCCGATGACCACGACCAGGATCCCGATCTGGACGCCCAGCACCGGGAGCCGGAGCCGGCCGCGCCCACTCACCGGGCGGCCTCCGACCGCTGGCGCGCGTAGCCGGCCATGACCTCGTCGCGGAGATCCGCCCAGACCCGCTCGTAGACCTCGTTGAAGCCCGGCATGAAGCGCGCCTCGACCACGTTCCGGGGCCTCGGCAGCGGCACCTCGTAGTCGCCCTTGATCGCCGCCCGCGGTCCGGAGGTGAACAGGATCACGCGGTCGCTGAGGGCGATCGCCTCCTCCAGGTCGTGGGTGACGAAGAGCACGGTCGCGCCCAACTCCTGCCAGAGGCCGAGCAGCTCCTGCTCCATCAGCGCCCGGGTCTGGGCGTCGAGAGCCGAGAAGGGCTCGTCCATGAGCAGGATCGGCAGCCGGTTGACCAGCACCTGGGCCATCGCCACTCGCTTGCGCTGGCCGCCCGAGAGCTGGTGCGGGTAGCGCTGGTCCATGCCGTGCATGCCCACCCGCCCCAGCCAGTCGAGGGCCAGCCCGGTCGCCTGGGCTCGGGACGCACCCCGCAGGAGTGGCCCCAGGAGCACGTTCTCGAGCACGCTCTTCCAGGGCAGGAGGGCGTCGGCCTGGAACATGTAGGCGGCGTCGCGGTTGACGCCGCTCACCGGCCGGCCGCCGGTGCTGACCCGGCCACTGCTGGCCGGGGCGAGGCCGGCCACCAGGTTCAGGACCGAGCTCTTGCCGCAGCCGGTCGGGCCGACAACGGCCAGGAACTGGCCCTCCGGCACCGAGAACGTGATGTCCTCGAGGGCCGGGAAGGACCCGTAGCGGAGGCCTACCGCCTCGAGCTGGACCGCGGTTCCGCCGCCCGCCATCGTTCGATCCAGCTGCCGACCACGGCCGGCTCGCGAGTGCCGGCCGCCAGGCCCTTGACCGCCTCCTCCACCCGGGCCGCGAACGCCCGCGAGCTCTCGCCCCGCACCGGCGTCAGCGGTTTGCCGATGCGCACGGTGACCGGGGCCGGCATCGGCAGGCGGCGGCCCTTGGCCATGATCCGGTGCGAGCCGCGATGGTGGAGCGGGATCACCGGGCTCCGGGTCTCGGTGGCTAGGTGGCCGACCCCCGGCCGGAACTCCTGGAGCCGGCCGTCGGGCGACCGCGTCCCCTCCGGGTAGACGAGCAGGTTCCAGCCCGACTTGAGAAGCTGGCTGGAGCTGCTGAGGACCTCAGAGGGGCCGCCGGTGCGGGAGAAGGGAAAGGTGTTCAGCCACAGGCTCACCACCCGGCCCAGCCAGGGCCGCCGGTACCAGTAGTCGGCGGCGGCGGCCACCACGGTGCGCTCGCGGGTCGCAGCGGGCAGCGCGTAGAGCAGCAGCTGGGTGTCGGCGTGGCTGACGTGGTTGGCCGCCAGGATCGCCGGCCGGTCGAGCCCCTCCAGCCACTCCCCACCCTGGACCCGGGGATGGGCCATCATCCGGGTGAAGGGCAGCGCCAGACCGTTCTGGATCAGCCAGCGGGCGCTGCGGACCGGCTCGGTCCGCGCCCAGCCCAGGTTGCTGGCCCGGTCCGGCACCCCGGGCTGGGCCTCCGGCCACCCCCCGGGACGGGGCCCCGACCAGTGCCAGCCCCGGCGCAGGGTGCGCAGGTCGGCCAGCAGCTCGAACCTCACCGGACCTCCGCCAGCAGGAGGGGCGGGGTGCGCAGGTGGGTCACGCTCGGCCAGCGGCCGACGGTCTGCTCGGCGATTTCGAATGCGTCGTCCAGCGTGCTGGCGGCCTTGAACCCAAGCCGGTGCACCACCTCGCGCTCTCCGCCGACCACGATGATGTCGCCCAGGTGCTGGAGGGCGTGGGCCGCCCAGTACCAGGCGTAGAACGGGTGCACCCCGTGGTAGGCGTGCGACTTGCGGAACAGCTGGCGGTACCAGGGGTCCTCGGCGAACTGCTGCTCGTAGCGCTTCTCGATCTCCGCCGGGTCCCGGGTGTCGGCCAGCACCTCGTCGTAGAAGTCGATGTAGCTGGGGTGCTGGACCGAGTCGAACTCGTAGCGGCAGGGGTGCTCCATGATCACGACCCCGCCCTCCCGGACGACCGGCCGGCCCCGGTAGAGGTTGAACAGGTAGCCCAGCCCCAGGCAGACCACCAGCACCGGGTTGAGGATCGAGTTGACGTTGTAGGGACCGAGGTAGGGCAGGCCCATGGTGACGATGTCGGTCTGCCCGTCGACTGCCACCGTCATCTGCCGGCGCACGGCGTCCAGGCTGCGCTCGTGGACCTGGTCGACCTGGCCCGCGTGCACCCCGGTCAGCCCGTAGGGGGCGCGCATGGAGTGGAAGATCGAGCGCTTGACCCCAGCGGGGGCGAGGTCGGTCAGCTGCTTCAGGGCCAGGAACGTGGCCTGATCGGCCGGCGTCCAGTCAGTCTCCCGCTTCTGCATGAAGTTGGCGATGGTCGGGAAGGCGTGGTTGTTGACGGTGGTCTCGATGTGGAAGACCCGGACCGCGTCCTCGATCAGCTTGCCCTGACGGATGCAGGAGTGGTGAAGCTCGGAGTCGGGCGGGTGCATGTACGAGCGCGAGCCGAGCAGGGTGCGGACGTTGTGGTGGGCGGCGATGCCGCTGTAGCTGGCCAGGCCCGTGGCCATCGACTTGTGGCCGCCGTCCATCGGCACCAGCGTCACGTTCACATACACCACCAGGTCGGACTCGGCCGACCGCCGGTTCAGGGTCACGGGCTCATCGAGGGAGGTGACCCCGATGGTGACGTTGCCCTCGGGGTCCTCCGCGTCGTGGTTGTAGAGCCGGTCCGGCCAGAAGGTGGTGAAGACCCGGTCGCCGACCACATGCCTGATCTCATCGCCGGTCATCCGGCGGTGGAGGCCGGTGGCGACGATCAGCTCGACGTCGTCGACACCCGCCTCCGCCGCCATCTCCAGCACCTCCTCGATCACCAGCTGGCGCACGTCGGGGGCGGCCATCGGGGGCAGGGGCAGCGAGAGGTCGTCGAAGGCGATGGTCAGCCGCATGCCGGCCCGCAGCAGCGAGCGCAGGGGGTCGTCCTCCAGTGGATGGGCGAGGGCCCGGCGGATGGCCCGCTCGGCGTGGGCGATCGGCTCGATCGGGTCGGACGGATAGAGGATCCGGCTGCCCAGCGGCAGCCTCTCCAGGCGAACCCCCTCGCCGTAATGGAAGAGCGTGGGCGGGGTGTTGCGGTCGACCTCCAGCACGGCTCCCGGTCTACCCATCAGGCGGCCACCTTCACTTATCGCAAGTCTCTCAGATCGAACGCGACCTTCACGGCGCTCAGCCTCCCGGCGGCGGCCGCGTAGGCGATCGCCGCCCGGTAGTCGGCGAGCCCGAAGAGGGGACCGGTCAGGACGCCCAGGTCGAGCGCGGGAGCGGCCTCCAGGGCCAGCTCGAACGTCGAGCGCCCGCCGGCCTCGACGCCGTAGGCGTAGGCGCCCATCACCGTCAGCTCGCGCTGCCAGATCGGCGCCCAGTCCACCCGCTCCTCGCCCGGCATGCCGACGGCGACCAGCCGGCCGCCGCCGCGCGTGAAGCGGACCGCAGCGTTGAGGCCGCCGGCCGAACCCGTGCACTCGAAGCTGAGGTCGGCGCCCCCGAGCAGGAGCGGGCGGTCGGCGCCGTCCAGGCGGCGCGCCCCGGTGGCGAAGCGGATCCGCTGGAAGGCCTCGTCGGGGGCGATCACGGCGTCCGCACCCAGGCGCCGGGCCTGCTCCCGCTGGAAGCCGTGCTTGGCCACCGCGAGCAGCCGCCGGGGCGGCGTGAAGTGGCGGATCGCGGCGATGGTGAGCAGGCCGATGGTGCCGGCCCCCATCACCACCACCGTGTCCTCCGGGCCGGCGCCGCCCCGGAGCGCGGCGTGGATGCAGCAGGCGAGCGGCTCGATCAGGACGGCGGCCTCGTCGGTCAGCGCCGGCGGGATCTCGTGGAGCTGGCTCTCGTGGGCCACCAGCACCTCGCCCCAGCCGCCCCCGGTGCCGGCGCAGTAGCCGGTCTGGAGGCCGACCGGGAGCGCTCCCTCGGTCACGTTCTCGCAGAGGCCGGGCCGGCCCTCGGCGCAGCGCGCGCAGCGGGGCTCGACGCCGCGCACCGCGCAGCCGAGGGCGGGCTCGATCACCACCCGGGAGCCATCCTCCAGCCGGCCGGCCACCTCGTGACCGGGCACGAAGGGGTAGCTGGTCAGGGGGTCCAGGTAGAGCGAGGCGTGGCCGGTGATGGCCGCGGTGTCGGACCCGCAGATGCCGCTCAGGTTGGGCAGCACCCGCCGCCAGGCCCGGCTGGGCAGCTCCGGCTCCTCGATGTCGCCGAGGTGGAGCATGGAGAGCTGCCCGGTCGCCACCGCGGGGTTGCCGCCGGAGGCCCGGACCACGGCGTAGCGGGGCACGCTGCGGACGTACTGGACCGCGAGCATCAGCGCACCCGCTCGCGGTAGTCGGCCGAGCGCGGGTCCGGCACCGGCAGCCGCCAGTTGCCGGGGGGCATACGCCAGCGTTCGACCCGCCAGCCCCGCTGGCCTCCGACCTGCGAGAGCCGGGCGTCGGGGTTGACCACCACCGGTGTTCCCACCGCCTCCAGCATGGGCAGGTCGGAGATGGCGTCGGCGTACGCGAAGCTCTCGGCCAGGTTGATCCCGCGGGCCGCCGCGTACTCCTCGAGCAGCGTGGCGCGGGCCTCACCGGCCGGCGGCGGCGACTGCAGATCGCCGGTCAGGCGGCCGCCCTTGACCAGCAGGTGGGCGCAGTCGACCTCGACCTCGAGCAGGTCGGCCAGCGGTTCCACGACCACGTCGAGGGCGCCCGTGAGCAGCAGCACCCGGTGGCCGGCCCGCCTGTGCTCCCGGATCCGGCGCATCCCCTCCGGGTACATCCGGCGCAGCGTGACCGCGTTCAGCGCCTCCTCCCCGAGCCGCCGCATCTCCTCCACGTCGAGGCCGTCATACTCCCGGTAGAAGGAGCGCTGGAACTCGGCCCGCGAATTGCGCTCCAGGTACAGCCAGCGCGGCGCCTTGCCGGCCATGGCGGCGAGAAACCGGGGCCAGCGGTCCAGCGACTGGTTCTTCAGCCGCATCCAGAAGAAGTACTCGACGATGTTGGTCTCGACCAGCGTGCCGTCCACGTCGAACACGGCCAGCACGTCGGAGCGGTCCGCGCGTCGCCTGATGGCGGCCAGAGCGCTGCCGGAATCAGCTTCGGGCCGGGTAGCGCCGCTCGGCCCCGGCCCCTCGCGGGGCCCGCTGTCGGCGCGCGCCATCCGCACCACCGTCGGCAGGTGGACATCCTGGAAGTAGTGATCCCAGGTGTAGAGCGCGGGGTCGAACGGAAACACCCGGCGGTCGGCCTCGGGCAGCCCGTCCCACACCGCCATCAGGTGGCGGGTGTCGAAGATGCAGTCGACCTCGGTGTAGACGCCGTACAGCTGGGACAGGTTGAGGGCCCGCTCCAGCTTGGACCGCTGCTCGGTCAGGTCGTCCGACCAGCGGGTGGCGCCGGCGCCCAGCGGCAGCATTTCCACCACCCTCTGCGCGGTCCCCACCGCGCGCAGCGCCAGCCGGCCGCGGCCGGTCAGCTCGCCCCGGGTGGGAAACGTCCAGGTCGGGGTCCCGATCGCCTGGCCCCAGCGGTCGCGGAGGGGATGGGCGGTGAAGTAGACCCCGCACTGGTCGTAGATGCCCCGGAAGCGGAGCGGGTTGCGGCTCCCGCTGGCGGCGTGATAGACGCGATGGCCGGCCGTCGGCGGGGGGGCCGCGGCCACCGCCAGCACCGCGTTGACGACGAAGTCGAGGGGGATCACGTCGAGCAGGGCGTCGGGCAGGCCGGAGAAGTCCTGGAGCATCGCCCGGCCGAAGGCGAGGATGATCGGTTCCGCCATCCGGAAGCCCTCCAGCCACCCCGGGAAGGGCTCCGCGAGCGCGCTCTCGATGATGGAGGGGCGCACGATCGAGAGCGGCACGTCGCCGTGGAGCTCGACCACGGCGTGCTCGGCCATCGCCTTGGTGAACGAGTAGATGTCGCTGAAGCCCAGCGCCCGGGCGTGGGAGCGGCCGCGTTCGATCAGCCGGTCCTTGACCCAGCGGTCGCGCAGCCGCTCCACCGTCCGGGCCATGGAGGGCGTCCCGGCCGGCCCCATCCGGCTCCGGGCCTGCTTGCGCAGCTCGTCCAGGACCTCGGGCCGCCGGCTCTCCTCCTCGACCGCGGGCCGGAGCGTGGATAGCACCTGCGCCTCGTGGCGCCAGTTGAGGCCGGGGTCGAGGGGCATCTCCTCGCGTACCAGACCCCGGAGCATGCCCCCCACGTAGGCGGTGGAGACATGGACCAGGTGGGGGCGGCCCCCGCTGTCCCGGATCGCGTTGACCAGGCGGGTGGCGCCCAGCAGGTTGGTCTCGGCCGACAGGTCCACAGGGTTGTCAAACTCGACGGCGGCCGCCGAATGGATGACGATGTCGCAGCGCTTCAGCTCGGCCAGCCCCGCCTCGGTGAGGCCGAGGCCCTCACGGCCCAGGTCCAGCTCCAGCACCCGTAACTTCTCGGCGGCAAGCGCCCGGAAGGCCTCCTCGCCGATCTCCCCATTGAGCCGCTTGAAGGCGGGGCTGGACAGCACCTCGCGCTCCAGACGCTCGGCCGCCGGGCGGCGGGCGCTGGCGCGGATGGCGAGGTTGATGCGGCCGACCTCCGGCAGCGAGCGGAGCAGCTTCTCGACGATCGACTTGCCCAGGAAGCCGGTCGACCCGGTGACCAGCAGGGTCCTTCCGGCGATCGCCTCTTTGATCAACTCATGACCGATTGTAGGGGTCGGGGCGGCCTCCGCCCGGGGCGGCGGGCAGCCCCTCGGCAGCCGGTTGGACGCGCGTACGATCGCCGAGATGAGCGGTGGCCGCTGACCCCCTCGGCCGCTGCTACCAGCGCTGCCAGGACCTCCCGGGCAGCGATCCCTGCCGGCTCCGGCTGGCGCAGCGGTTTGCCTACGTGCTCCCCCAGCCGCACCTCCTGGACGTCATCCGCGCTCACTCGCCGATCGTCGAGATCGGGGCCGGGACCGGGTACTGGGCCCACCTCCTGGGCCGGGCGGGCGCCGACGTCGTGGCCTATGACCAGGCTCCGCCGGCCGGGGCCCGGGAGAACCGCTACCACCCCGGGGTCCGAGCCTGGTCGAAGGTGCTGGAGGGCGGCGCCGAGGCGCTCGCCAGGCATCCGGACCGGTCGCTTCTGATCTGCTGGCCACCGGCGTTCTCCGCGCTCGGCCAGGTGCTCTCCTTCTACGCGGGCGACGTCGTCATCCACGTGGGCGATCGGGGAGGACGGACGGCCTGGCCGGCCGGGCTGGGGGAACGCTACGAGCCGGTGGAACGGCACCCCGCGCTGGCCCTCGACCCGATGCCGGGGACGGAGCCGGAGCTGAGCGTCTGGAGGGTCCGGCGCCCCGCCCCGCCAGGGCGTCGCCGGTCAGCGCCGGCGGCGCGGGATCTGGGCTCGCTTCACGAACAGGGCATAGATGGCGCCCGCCGTCAGGGCCAGGTAGAGGAAGCCGATGAAGATGAGGCTGGTCTCCATGCGCGCTGAATTGTAGAGGCCGGCCGGGGCGGCCGCCGCCCGCTCGTCAGATCAGGCGCCGGCGGATGGTGGCGGACGAATAGTCGATCGCCATGGTGACCAGGATCACCACGATCAGCACCATCGCCTCCTGTGAGTACAGGAACTGCTCGATGTACTGGCTGAAGAGGAAGCCGACGCCGCCGGCGCCGATCAGGCCGAGGATGGTGGCCGAATGGACGTTGACCTCAAAGGTGTAGAGCAGGTGCGCGACCAGGTAGGGGACCACCTGGGGGAGCACCCCGTGGAGCAGGACCTGGACTGGGCCTGCGCCCACCGCCGTCAGGGCCTCGACCTGGCCGACATCGATCGCCTCGATCGCCTCCGAGAACAGCTTGGAGGTGAGGCCGACGCTGAAGATCGCCACCGCCAGCACCCCCGGGAAGGGACCGAGGCCGACCGAGGTGACGAAGAGAATGCCCCAGAAGATGGTGGGGATGGCTCGGATCATGCTCATCAGCGTCCGGGTCACGAAGTAGACCGCCGAGCCGGCCGGGTTGCGCCGCATCAGGTTGCCGGCGGCCAGAAAACTGACGGGTACCGCCACCGCGGCCCCGATCGCCGTGCCGAGGATGGCGGTCGCCAGGGTCTCCAGCATGTAGTGCGGCACCAGGCCCTCGGCGAAGCGGCCGGAGCCCGGCCGCACGATGCTCAGGTCGGGGTGGGTGAAGCCGGCCAGCACCCGGCCCATGTTGTGAGCGCCGCTCAGCACCTGGCCGGGATCGAACTCGGTCTTCCGATAGGTCAGGAGCAGGACCACGACGGCAACGGCGCCCAGCGTCAGGGTGCGGCCCAGCTCGAACCGGCGCCGCGCCTCCAGCTCGGCCATAGTGGCCGCCAGGTCGGGCCGGCGGTCGCTACTCGTAGCCGAGCCGGCCATAGATCGTCCGGTAGGCGGCGGCGTCCAGCCCCCCCGGCTCGCCGTCGTAGACGACCCGCCCCTGGCGCATTGCGACGATGCGGTGGGCGTAGCGCTTGGCCAGCTCGAAATGGTGGATCGAGCAGACCAGGGTGATGCCGTCGCGCTCGTTGATGTCCTTCAGGTAGTCCAGCACGACCACCGCCGTCTCCGGGTCGAGGCTGGCGATTGGCTCGTCGGCCAGCATGATCTCCGGCTCCTGGGCGAGGGCGCGCGCGATCGCCACCCTCTGCTGCTGGCCACCGGAGAGCCGGTCGGCGCGCACCCCCGCTTTCTCGGCGATCTCGAGCCGGGCCAGGCTGGCCCAGGCCACCTCACGGTCGGTGCGCGTGAAGCGGCCGAGGTAGCCCGCGTGGTGGCCGTGGCGGCCGTTGAGCACGTTCTTGAGCACGGTCGAGCGGCGGACCAGGTTGAACTGCTGGAAGATCATCCCCATCCGGCGCCGGGCCTGGCGGAGCTCGCGGCCACCCAGCCGGGTCAGCTCCCGGCCGTCCAGGAGGACCCGGCCGGCGGTGGGCTCGAGAAGCCGGTTGATCACACGCAGGAGCGTCGACTTGCCGGACCCGCTGGGCCCGATCACGCACAGGAACTGGCCCCGGGGCACATCCAGGGTGACCCCGTCGAGGGCCCTGATGCCTCCCGGAAACACCTTGGTCAGGCCCTCGACACGGATCAGCGGCGGCGCGGCGGGCCCCGCTACTTGGGGCTGGGGCTGGGGGTCGCGGCGGCCGGCGGGCTCGGGCTCGGGGCCGCCGGGTAGCCCTTCAGGAGGTCGGGGTTGGCGCCCTTGACCACGTCCCGGATCTGCTGATAGTCGGAATCGGAGGCCGCGACCAGCTTCTCGATCGTGAACAGGTCGTTCAGGTAGCGGGCCATGGCCGGGTCGGTGCCCAGCTTGAGCATGGCCGCGGTCAGCTTCCGCTTCTGGGCCGGGTTCATGTTCTTGCGCACGATCTGGGGGTCGCCGGGGATCAGCTGGGGGGTGGTGAAGATGACCGCGGTCTTGTCCAGGCAGGCGGGATCGACCCCCTTGTTGGTTCGGGCATCGTCGTAGATGGCGCCGGCGTCGACCTGGCCGTTGCAGACCGCGACCGCGATCGCCGTCTGGTTGGAGATGTTGGTGGTCCGGCCCAGGTCCTTGTCGGGATCGATCCCGTTCTGCTTCATCCAGTAGCGCGGATAGAGGTTGCTGGAGGCCGACACCT
>JBBSHA010000039.1:0-11620 GCA_038253595.1 Candidatus Dormibacterales bacterium | reverse complement strand
GGCCCAGCTGCTCGATCTTGGTCTGGTCGAGCTTGAGACCGAGGTCGTCGCTGATTACCTGGCCTCCGGTCAGGATCGCCATGTCCTCCAGCATCGCCTTGCGCCGGTCGCCGAAGCCGGGGGCCTTGACCGCCACCGCCTGGAAGGTGCCGCGCAGCTTGTTCACGATCATGGTGGCGAGGGCCTCGCCCTCGACGTCCTCGGCCACTATCAGCAGCGGCCGGCCCTGCTGGACGACCTTCTCCAGCACGGGCAGGAGGTCGGCCACGGCCGAGATCTTGCGGTCGGTGACGAGCACGAAGGGATCGTCGAGCACCGCCTCCATGCGGTCGGGGTTGCTGACCATGTAGGCCGAGACGTAGCCCCGGTCGAACTGCATGCCCTCGACCGTCTCCAGCTCGGTGCCAACGCCCTGGCTGTCCTCGACGGTGATCACGCCGTCCTTGCCGACCTTGTCCATCGCCTCGGCGATCAGCTCGCCGATCTCCTCGTCCTGGGACGAGATGGCGGCCACGTGGGCCACGTCCTCGTGGCCCTTGACGGGCACCGCGACGCGCTTGATCTCCTCGACAACCTCCTTGACGGCCCGCTCGATGCCGATCCGGATCTGCATCGGGTTGGCGCCGGCGGCGACGTTCCGGAAGCCCTCGTGGATCATGGCCTGGGCCAGGATCGTGGCGGTGGTGGTGCCGTCTCCGGCCACGTCATTGGTCTTGGTGGCCACCTCGCGGAGCAGCTGCGCCCCGGTGTTCTCGGTGGCGTCCTTGAGCTCGATCTCGCGCACGATCGTGACGCCGTCGTTGGTCACGGTCGGGGCGCCGAACTTCTTCTCGAGCACCACGTTGCGGCCCTTGGGGCCGAGGGTGATGCGCACGGACTCGGCGACGATGTCGATCCCGCGCTTGAGACCCTGGCGGGCCTCCACGTCAAATGCGACTGACTTGGCCAATTGCTATCTCCTCGCTGCTTCTGCTTACTTCTTCTTGCCGTTCGAGCTGACGACCGCGAGGACGTCCTTCTCGGAGATGATCAGGTACTCGATCTCATCGAGCTTGAACTCGTTGCCGGCGTACTTGGCGTAGAGCACCTTATCGCCGACCCTGAGCTCCATGGGCACCTTCTGCCCGCTGTCCAGGATCCGGCCGGTGCCGACGGCCTGGACCATGCCCTCCTGGGGCTTCTCCTTGGCGGTGTCCGGCAGCACGATGCCGCTCTTGGTCTTCTCCTCCCGCTCGACCGGCTTGAGAACGACCCTGTCGCCCAGTGGCTTCAATTGCATAGCTACCCCTCCGCAGGTTGAAACGAGAAACGTGGCACTCTGGCCCTCCGGGTGCTTAGCACTCCCCGTGACCGAGTGCTAATTGTAGATACCCGCCTGGCAGGATTTCAACCGTCGCTCTCACCAGCCGAGCGCGGGTTCGGCGCGGGTGAGCGGGCCCGAGTGGGGGGCGGCGGCGGCGATCATGGCGGCGTTGTCGGTGCACAGGGAGAGCGGAGGCACGGTGAGCCGGGCGCGTGGCCCGACAACCTCGGCCGCCCGCAGCCGAAGCCGGGAGTTGGCGGCCACGCCGCCGCAGACGACCACCTCCGGCACCGGGTGGAGGGTGAGCGCGGCCTCGAGCTTGGCCAGCAGCGACTCCACGACCGAGTGCTCGAAGGCCGCACAGAGGTCGGCGACGGTCTGCTCCTCGAGCGCCACCAGCCCACCGACGTCGCGGATCCGGTAGAGGAGAGCGGTCTTGAGCCCGCTGAAGCTGTACTCGAGACCGGGCAGCCAGGGCCGGGGCAGCGGCTGGCGGGCCGCCTCGCCGCCGCGGGCCTGGCGATCGAGCCGCGGGCCGCCGGGGTAGCCCAGGCCGAGCATCCGGGCCGCTTTGTCGAAGGCCTCCCCGGCGGCGTCGTCCCGCGTCCGGCCGAGCACCTGGAACTGGCCGTGACGGGGCATCAGCACCAGGTCGGAGTGAGCCCCGCTGACGACCAGCGCGAGCAGGGGCGGCTCCAGGTCCGGCTCCGCGAGGAGGGCGGCGTACACGTGGCCCCACAGGTGGTTGACCCCCCTCACCGGACAGCCCCAGGCGGCACCCAGCCCCTCGGCCAAGCCGACCCCCACCAGCAGACAGCCGGCCAGACCGGGGCCGCGGGTCACCCCGATCAGGTCAAGGTCGGAACCGGCCACCCCGGTCCGCTCCAGGGCGGTCTCGACCAGGCCAGGCAGCTTCTCCAGGTGGGCGCGGGCGGCAGCCTCCGGCATCACGCCGCCATAGGCCGCGTGCAGCTGCTCCTGGCTGTGGACGAGGTTCAGTATGACGCGACGGCCGTCCTCGACCAGGGCGACCGAGCTCTCGTCGCAGCTCGACTCCAGCCCCAGGGTCAGCAGGGGCCGGCCGGCGGTAGGGAATCGCGGCGCAGCCCGCGGACGTCGATCTCGATGCGCTCCAGGTTGACCTCGAAGGCACGGCGGAAGCGCGGCGAGTAGATCGAGTCCGACCACATCACGATGGCGTCCTCGCCGTTGTCGGTGTAGTAGCCGCGGCGCCGGCCGATCACCTTGAATCCGTATGCCTCGTACAGGCGCATGGCGTTGTCGTTGCTGCTGCGGACCTCGAGCGTGATCCACTTGGCACCCATGTCGTAGGCCGCCTGCACCAGTCCGGCAAAGATGATCCGGCCGAAGCCCGAGTGCTGGATGTCATGACGCACGCCGATCGTGGTCACGTGGGCCTCGTCGTACATCCGCCACATGCCCCCGTAGCCCACGATCTGGTCACCGGGCCGCCCTGCCTCGCCCGGGCTCGGGCCCACCGGCGGGCCGTCGCCGGGGAGGCTGCCGTCGCGGCGGAGAACGATGTAATAGGCGCTGTTGCGCGAGGACAGCTCGCGGTTGTAGGCGTTGCGCGGCCAGGGGGTGGAGAAGATCCGCCTCTCGATTTCCTGCACGGTCGGGATGTCGGCTTCGCGCATCGGCTCGATCGCGAGCCGCTGCCTGATCTGCACCATCTCCTATCCTCGCAGCGGCCCGAATGAGGACATGTAAGCGAGCCTGACCCTATCATAGCCAAGCTTCTGCGCCCCCTCGATCAGGCGGCCGGCGGCCACCCCGAAGCCGTCCAGCTCCGCCTCCCCGAGCATGCGCACGCCCGCCCTGGCCACCGCCTCCAGGGTCTCCGGGCGCAGCCAGCCGGTGGCCGGCAGGCCCTTCGGCAGCTGGTCGGGCGGCCCGTGCCGGACCTCCACGTCCCCGTCCGAGCGGTGGTAGAGGCGGCCGCGGCCGGCCTCCGAGAGCGCGGTGGCCGGCTCCCGGGCCCGACCCGCGGCCAGGTCCAGCGTCCCCAGCCCGAGCAGCGGGATGCCCCGGCCCAGCGCCAGGCCGACTCCGTAGCCGGCCCCGGCCCGGGTCCCCGTGAAGGAGCCGGGTCCGAGCGCGATCGCCACCGCGTCGAGCGCTGCCGTGAGCGCGCCCAGCGCGACCACCCGCCGGGCCAGGTCGTCGGCCCGGAGGGCCTGGCTGACATCCTCCGCCACCACCTCCGCCCCGTCGAGAAGCGCCAGCGCCGAGCGGGCCGAGGAGGTGTCGATCACCAGGACCAATCCGGTGCCTCCTCGAGCCGCAGCCGGCGCCGGCCCCGGCCCGGGTTCTCGAAGATCACCCGGGGGGTGCCATCCGCGGCCAGGCGATCCCCCCACTCGACCGCCACCGCACCCTGGTCGAGCAGCTCGTCGAGGCCCAGGTCGGCCACCTCGCCGGTTTCCAGCCGGTAGAGGTCGACGTGCGCGAGCTGGAGCCGCCCCGGGTAGACCCGGACTAGCTGGAAGGTCGGGCTCATCACGTCCCCGGCGGTGCCGGCGCCCCGGGCCAGCCCTCTCACGAAGGTGGTCTTGCCCGCTCCCAACTCGCCCACCAGGAGCAGAAGGTCACCGCGTCGGAGCTGGCGCCCCAGCCTCTCCCCGGCAGCCTCGGTCTGGGCCGCCGACGTGCTCTCCAGCTCACGCGAAGTGGTCGTGGCCGCGGTCCTCCACCACCACCTCCTGGCCGGCCTCCCCCACCACCCGGACGCCGCCGTCCGCGGTCAGCTCGCCGACAGCGATCACGCCGGCCGGCAGGGGGGCGGGGCCGCAACAGACCAGCTCCACCTCCTCGCCGGAGGCGATGGCGTCCGCGGGCGTGGCCCCGGCCGCCAGCGGCACCGCCGCCAGGCGCAGCCTGGCCCCCACCCCAGCGGCGGCCGCGAACTTGTCCAGCTCCCGGAGCAGGCCGTCGCTGATGTCCCCCGAACAGAGGCCCGCCTCCGCCAGGACCCGGCCCTGCTCGAGGCGGGGCCGCGGACGCCTCCACTCCAGCGTGGCCCCGCCGAGGGGACCGGTCACCCCCACCTCCCAGCCCGGCTGCGCCGCCGATCGGGGCAGCGGTCGCACTATGGTCGTGCCGAGCAGGGCCAGGGTCAGAGAGCCGTGGACCGGGGCCGACGTCGTGTCGCCACCGGCGAGGAGCAGGCCGACCTCCGCGGCCAGCGCGGCCAGCCCTTCGTAGATCGACTCCACGACCTCCGGATCCCAACCCGCCGGGATGGAGATGGCGGCCAGGCCGTACGTCGGCCGGGCGCCCTTGGCAGCCAGATCACCGAGGGCGAAGGCCAGGGCCCGCCAACCGACGTCGGCGGGTTGCTGGCGAGCGAGGTCGAAGTGGACACCCTCGACCGAGCTGTCGCAGGTGGCGACGGTGAAGCTGCCGTCCGGCTCCCGCCAGGCGGCCGCGTCGTCCTCGCCGGCTCCGATCACAAGGTCGCCGCCGGCGGCCGCCAGGTGGGGCCGGAGGCGGGCGAGCAGCTCCACCTCCCTCATCCCGCCAGCTCCGCCTTCAGCGCCCGTGCCTCGGCCTCGGGGTCGGGCGCGTCGGCCAGGGCTCTGATCGCGCAGACCCGGTCCACGCCGGCCCGCCGCAGCTCGGCGATCCGGGAGCGGTCGATGCCCCCGATGGCGAACACGGGGATGGCGACCGCGGCCGCCACCTCCGCCACCCCGGACGGCCCCAGCACCCGCTTGGCGGCCTTGATCGGCGTCGAGTAGGCGGGTCCGCTGCCGAGGTAGTCGGCGCCGGCCGCCACGGCCTCCCGGGCGGCCTGCGGGCTCGCCGCCGAGGCTCCGATCAGCAGCCCGTCCCCGGCCGCCCGGCGCGCCCCGGCCAGGCTGAGGTCGTTGGGCCCCAGGTGGACTCCCGCGGCGCCGGCGAGCAGGGCCACATCGAGCTGGTCGTCGACGATCAGGAGGGCGGCCGCCTCCGCGCACGCCCGGGCCAGCGCCAGCGCCAGCGCCAGCACCTGGGGACGGGGCATCGACTTCTGGCGGAGCTGGATCACGTCGGCGCCCCCGCGCAGCCAGGCGCCCACCAGCTGCTCGACCCGCGGGGCCGGCGCATCCGGCGTGATCGCGTAGAGGCGGGCCGCGCGCAGCCGCGCAGCAGCCTGGGGATCTGGCCAAGTCACCCGCCTATACTCGTCCAAGTTGCACTTCAACCTGCTCGACCTGGGGCTGGTCGCCGTCTTCGCCGCCGCCATCCTGGACGGGTTGCGGCGCGGGTTCGCCCCCTACGCCACCGAGCTGCTGGCCTTTGGAGCCGGCCTCGCTCTCGCCCTGGCCCTGTTCGGTCCCGCCGGCCGGCTCCTGCACGAGCGGTTGGGCCTGGGAATCGGCATCGCCGGGTTTGGCGCCTTCCTGATGCTGCTGGTGGCCGGCCACGCCGTGGTCCAGGGACCGGTCCAGAGGCTGGCAGCGGCCCTGGTCGAGAGGATTCGGCCCCGGCTGGACCCCCCGGTGTACCGGGCGGTGTCGGTGCTGCCGGCAGCCGGGGTGGCAGGGCTGCTGGTGGCGGTCGGCCTAAGCGCTCTGGTCGTCCTGCCCGGCGGCGGCTACCGGTCGCTGGTCGCCGGGTCCACCGTCGGCACCACCATCGCCGGCCACGCCGATTTCATACGCAGCCCGCTCCACGACCTGCTGGTGCCCGCGGCCCGCGAGTCCAACCACATCCTGGAGCCGGACTCAATGCCCAACCCCGGCGAGGACGCGTTCTACCGGCTGCAGTTCCCCGCCGACCTGGTGACGGAACTGGACGTGCCGGCCGAGGACCTGATGCTGGTCCGGCTCAACCGGGCCCGACGGGAGGCCGGACTCTCGCCTCTGCGCCTGGACCCGATCCTGCAGGAGGCCGCCCGCGAGCACAGCCGCGACATGTACACGCGCCACTACTTCTCGCACACGACGCCCGACCACCGCTCGCCCTACGACCGGCTCCGCGAGCTCCGGGTCCACTACGTAACGGCGGGCGAGAACATCGCCTTCGCTCCCGATGGCGATCAGGCCTGGGGCTCGCTCATGCACAGCCCCGACCACCGGGCCAACATCCTGAATCCCGACTTCCGCTGCCTTGGCATCGGCGTGTACAGGGGCCTCGGTGGCTACGAGGAGATGTTCACCCAGGACTTCGCCGACTGCAGCTGAGCGGTTCGGCGGTCGCCGCCGAAGCCGCCAGCACCGAGCGGACGGTCCGCATCGCCTCTGGCGATCACCCTCATCCGCCGGGCTTGCTCGACACGAGCCGCCGGCCGCGGGCGGGACCAGCGGCCGGAGGATCGGGACCTACGCCTCGTTCCCTGCTGCTTTGGCGAACCGCTCCAGAATGCTTGTCCAGCCCCCGCCCTGGCCGATCCCGTCGCGCAGTGCCTGGCCGCCGACGAGCCGGTCGAGGAGTCGATGTTCCAGTTCGACTCTGGTGCGTTCGGGTCCGTCCGCGATGAAGCGCACCTCGATCTCACTCGCATGCTCAGGATCGGGGTCGTACTGCCACTGGCCATTGATCTGCCAGGTCATGATCAGCCGGTGCGGTGGGTCCCAGGCCAGCACGCGACCCCAGTCGCATTCGCTGCTGTCGACACCTCGTTCGTACCACCGTCCGCCTTCACGCGGCTCCACGATTGCCTCCGCAATGTCGGCCTGGCCGATGTGGAACTCGCGCGGCCACCAGGTGTTGAACGACCCGGTGAAGACGCGGAACGCCCTTTCGATGGGCACGCCGACGGTGATCGTTCCATGGATCGCCGGGATCGTTCGCTCAGTGCTCATGACTCCTCCTGTTCATGGTCGTCGGTGATCGCCTCGGCGGCCACTTGAAAGGCCCTGAGTGCTTGACCCCAGACACGGTCCAGGTACGCGCGCAGAGCACTCACGCCATCCGGGTCGAGTTGGTAGACCCGGCGCGTGCCGTCGGGCCGGCTCAGAACCAAGCCGCCGTCCTTGAGCACGCGAAGGTGTTGGGACACTGCCGGCCGGCTGATTGGCAGCTGCTTGGCCAGCTCCCCCACAGAGACTGGGTGTCGAGCCAGCAGCTCGAGGATCGCGCGCCGGGTCGGGTCGCCGAGCAGACCCAGGCTGGCACCTCCGTAAGCGTCCACGAACGGATAGTATGGACTTACCGTTACGAGGACGCAAGCGATTCGACCAAGGACGGTCGGAGAGCAGGCGACTCGGTGGGCGTCGCCTCCGGATGGCTTCGGGGCGAGCGCTGCGTAGGCGCGGGTTGTCCTTCGCTGAGCACCGCTTGGGCGGGCTGGGCTCCACCGGGTAGTGGGCTGTGCCGGCCAGCGGCCCCATGCGCCCCCGGCACGACGGCAGCCCCTGACGCGGTCGTGCGAACCTTGTGGGATGCCCGCGCCACCGGGACCGGTGATTCTCGACGGCCACAACGACGTCCTGCTGGCCGTCTACGGCTACCCCGGCGAGCAGCGGCGGTTCTTCGAGCGTGGCAGCAGCGGCCACCTCGACCTGCCGCGGGCCCTCGAGGGTGGTTTCGGCGGCGGCTTCTTCGCGGTCTGGACGCCCCCCGATCCGGCGGCGCGGCGGCTCGACCTGGTGCGGGCGGGGGACGAATTGGCCGCCCGGAAGACCCTGCCGCCGGCCGCCGACCACGGTTTCGCGCTGCGCTGGGCGATGGCTCTGACAGCCACCCTGTTCCGGCTGGAGGCCGCTTCGGAGGGAGGGCTGGAGGTGGTCCGCGACACCAGCCGGCTCAGTCACTGCCTGGAGTCGGGGACGGTGGCGGCCATCCTCCACATCGAGGGGGCCGAGCCGATCGATCCAGAGTTGAACGCTCTGGAGGTCTTCCACCGGGCCGGGCTGCGCTCGCTGGGACTGGTCTGGAGCCGGCCCAACGCCTTCGGCGAGGGAGTGCCCTTTGCCTTCCCGGCCTCGGCCGACTCCGGGCCCGGCCTGACCGAGGCGGGGAGGCGGCTGGTCCGCGAGTGCAACCGGCTGGGGATCATGGTCGATCTCTCCCACCTCAACGAGAAGGGGTTCTGGGACGTGGCGCGGATCACCGCCGCCCCCCTGGTGGCGACCCACTCCAACGCCCACGCACTCAGCGCCAGCCCGCGCAACCTGACCGATGCCCAGCTGGATGCGGTCCGCGACAGCGGCGGAGTGGTCGGCGTCAACTTCGCGGTCAGCTTCACCCGGGCCGACGGCGCCAACGACCCCGACACCGCGCTGGCGGAGCTGGTGCGCCACTTCGACTACCTGGCGGACCGGATGGGCGTGGAGCACGTGGCCTTCGGTTCCGATTTCGACGGCACCACGGTCCCCGCCGAGCTGGGTGACGCCGCCGGCCTGCCCAGGCTGGTGGCCGCCCTCCGCGAAGCCGGCTTCAGCAGCGCCGACCTGGGCAAGCTGGCCAGCGAGAACTGGCTGCGCCTGCTGGAGCAGACCTGGAAGCCGTAACCGCTACGCGGGCAGCTCCTCGTCGTCGTTGTCGTTGTAGACGGCGCGTTCCGGGCAGCGTATCCGGAAGAGGATCTCCTGGGCCTTGAAGAGGACGTCCATCATCGGCATCACCCGAAAGCGGATGCGGAAGTCGGGATCCTTCTCGGGATCCGGCCCGGGGACGACTTCGAGGATCGTGCCGGCGCGCTCGCGGAGCCGGGCCGGGACCCGGTCGACGCCCTTCAGGTTCAGGTCCTCGAGGTCAAACAGCAGGCGGTCGATGGCCCTCACCACGTTCATCAGGCGCGTGGTGTCGGCGCGCCGGCGCAGCGCCTCCGTCTCCAACCTGCGGATGTCCTGATTCGCGTTCTCGAGCATATTCGTCGGGTCGTTCGACCCTACCTGTGAATTGCTACGCAGCCGCGACGGCTTTAGAACAAGATTTCGCGAAGCTTCTGGCGCAGTTCGGAGGGCGCCGCCTCCTGTCCGCAGCAGGTCCGGACCAGCCGCTTGACATCGGATCGAAGCTGGAAGGTGTCCTCGCAGGGCGGGCAACTGTCCAGGTGCTCCCGGACCGTGGCCAGCTCGGCGTCGCTGAGCTCGCGGTCCACGTAGGCGTCGAGTTGGTTGATGCAGTCGCCGCAGTTCATCTCAGCTGTCCCTCCCGTGGACGATGCCCGACTCCTGGGCGTAGTCGTAGAGGGACTTCTGGAGCTGCTGGCGGGCCCGATGCAGGCGCGACATGACGGTCCCGATCGGGACCCCCAGCACCTCCGCCGCATCCTTGTAGGAGAAGCCCTCGACGTCCACCAGCAGCACCACCTCGCGATGCAGCTCGGGAAGCCGCTCGACCGCATTCACCACCTCGCCGGCCGCCAGCTTGTCGAGGACGTCGGACTCCGGCCTGGCGGTGTCGTCCTTCAGCGTGTCGTAGAGGGCGAACTCGCCGTCACCGTCGAGGCTGATGTTCTCGGGACGCCCGCCCTTGAAGCGGTCCCAGAACAGGTTGCGCATGATCGCGAACAGCCAGGCCTTCATGTTGGTACCGGGCTGGTAGCTGTGCTGGTAGCGGAGCGCTCGCACGTACGTGTCCTGGACCAGGTCCTCGGCCTTAACCGCATCGCGGGTCAGGCGCAGGGCTCCGCGGTAGAGCGTGTCGAGGTAGCCGATCGCCTCCTCCGAGAAGTTGCTGGCGGCGGCAGGCCTCTCGGTCACGGCCTCCAGTGTAGTCACCTCGTGAGCACCCAACCCCGGGCCCCGGGCGGGCTATTCCTTGTAGGAACGGGCGATGCGGGGGCCGAGCGCGGTCAGCACCTCATAGGAGATCGTCGAGCTCCAGGCGGCCACCTCCTCGGCGGAGATGCCGTCTCCGATCAGGGTGGCGGCCGCACCCGCCTCCACCCCCGGGAGGCCGGTGACGTCGGCCGTGACCTGGTCCATGCTCACCCTCCCCACCAGGGGTGCCCGGTTGCCACCGATGACGACCGCGCCCCGGCCACCGCGGCTGCGCAGCACGCCATCCCCGTAGCCGATGGCGATGGTGGCGATCCGGGAGGCGCGCTCCGCCACCCAGGTCCGGCCGTATCCCACGGCGGCGCCGGCCGCCACCGCCTTGACCTGGGTCACGCGGGCGCGCAGGCTCAGGGCCGGCCGCAGCCCCGGCCACTCGCAGCCGTAGAGCGCGATGCCGCAGCGGACCGCGTCCAGCGCCATCTCCGGGTGGCGCAGCGCCGCGGCCGAGTTGCAGGCGTGGCGCAGGCCCGGGTCCACGCCCAGGCCGCCGAGCACCGCCTGGAAACGGCCGAACTGCTCGTGCGTGAATGTGGTGTCCGCCTCCGAGGCCGCGAAATGGGTGCAGACGCCGGCCAGGCGGAGGTGGCCACCGGCGGCGATGCGGCGGGCCAGTCCCGGGGCCTCCACCGGGCTGCAGCCGAGACGGTTCATGCCGCTGTCGACCTTGAGGTGCACCGGCACGCGCCCGCTGCTCGCGGCCGCCGCGGCGGCCTCCAGGGCGGCCGCCACCGCCTCGGAGTGACAGATCACCGCGCAGCCGGCGGCCACCGCCTCGGCGGCGTCGGCCGGCGCCAGCCCGCCCATGGCAAGGATCCGGTCGGGGGCGGCCACCAGGCCGCGCAGAGCCACGGCCTCCTCGATCGTGGAGACGGCCAGACCCCAGGCCCCGGCCTCCAGGGCCGCGCGCGCCACCGGGGCGGCGCCGTGACCGTAGCCGGCGGCCTTCACCACCGCCAGCAGGCGAGTTTCCGCGGGCAGGCCCTGGAGGGTCTGGCAGACGTTGTGACGCACGGCGCCGAGGTCGATCTCGGCCCAGCGCTGGGTCAGAGCCCGCCCTCGCGGAGCAGGCGCATGACCAGCGGGATCTCGGCCAGCAGGTCCGAGGCGAGCAGGCCCGAGTCGCCCTGGCGGGCGGCGATCCGGCGCCCGGCGGCGGCGTGTACGTAGACGCCCGTCACCGCCGCGACGAACGGTTCGCTGCCCTGCGCCAGAAGCCCCGCGATGATGCCTCCGAGCACGTCCCCGGTGCCCCCCGAGGCCAGCGCGGGAACGCTGTGGGGGTCCTCGGAGACGCGGCCGTCGGGCGCCGCGACCAGGGTCCGCGCCCCCTTCAGGGCCACCACGGCGTGGAACCGGCGGGCTGCCTCGACGGCCACCTGGTGGCGGTTGGCCTGGACCTCGGCGGTGGGTTTGCCGGCCAGCCGCGACATCTCGCCCGGGTGCGGCGTCAGCACCCGGGGCGAACCCGGCCGCTCCAGCAGCCGGCGGTTCTCGGCGAGGGCGTTGAGGGCGTCGGCGTCGAGGACCAGGGGCACCCGAGCATGCCCGACCAGGTCGTACACGAGCCGCCAGGTCGAGCGGT
>JBBSHA010000038.1:0-11676 GCA_038253595.1 Candidatus Dormibacterales bacterium | reverse complement strand
CGCTCCGGTGCTCGGCTCATCCTTGCACCTGGACCACCTGGACACCGCAGCCCTCGCCGACCTTTTTCATCACCCTGCTAGTGCCCGGGTCGGACCTGGCCGGGGCCGCCCGCTGAGCACGGCCACCCTGCTCAGCTTCGCCGGCATCTCCCTGCTGCTGGCGGTAACCCCGGGGCCGGACATGGCGGTGGTCACCCGCAACGCGCTCGCCCACGGCCGCCGCGGCGCCCTCCTGACGGCGGCCGGGATCGGGCTGGCGCTAGCGGTCCACGTGACGGCCTCGGCCATCGGCCTGTCCGCCCTGCTGCGCGCGTCGGCGGCGCTGTTCGGGCTGCTCCGGCTGGTCGGGGGCGCCTACCTCGCCTACCTCGGCGTCACCGCCTGGATGGCCTCGCGGCGGGCTCCCGGGCCGCCGGCGCCGGGTGGCGCCTCGCCGGCTAGGCACGCCATCCTCCGCCAGGGCTTCCTGAGCGCGGTCACCAACCCCAAGCTGATCGTCTTCTTCCTGACCTTCCTGCCCCAGTTCGTGAACCAGCGGGAGCCGGTGCTGCCGCAGCTGCTGCTCCTGGGCCTGGTCTTCGCCGCCATCGGGCTCACCTGGGTGGCCTGCTACGGGCTGCTGATCGACCGGCTTCGCAGCCTGGTCACCGCGCCCCGGGTCCGGCAATGGATGGAGCGGGTGACCGGAACCGTGCTGATCGGGCTCGGAGCCCGGCTCGTTCTGGAGCGGATCTAGCCCGTACGGGAGCGGGCGTTCTTGACCACCTCGCCGGCCTTCACCACGAGGTGGATGGTGTCCGGCCGGGCGAGCAGGGAGAGGTCGGCGAGCGGGTCCCCGGGCACTCCGATCAGGTCGCCGAAGCAGCCCTCCCGGAGCTCGCCGGCCTGGCCCTCCCAGCCCACGGTCTCGGCCGCCAGGGTGGTGGCCGAGCGCAGGCAGTCGAGCGGGGGCAGGCCGGCCGCCTGGAGGAGCAGGAACTCCTCGCCGTTGCTGCCGTGGGGGCCGACGCCGGTATCGGTGCCGAAGGCGATCCGGACCCCGGCCTCGATCGCCCGCCGCACGCTGGCCGCGTGGTCCTCGAACACGGCCCGGGCCTTGGCCTCGGCCCAGCTCGGCATCCGGCCCGCCTCCGCATGGCGGATCACCCAGAGCGGGGCGACCAGCGTCGGCACCAGGGCGTTGCCGCCGTCGAGCATCATCTCGATGGCGTCGTCGTCCAGCCAGATCCCGTGCTCGATGGTGGCGACCCCGCCTCGGAGGGCGTTCTTGATGCCGGCGGTGGCCTGCGCGTGCGCCATCACCCGCCGGCCCTGGGTGGCCGCCTCCTCGCAGGCGCAGCGGATCTCCTCCAGGGTCAGCGTGGCGTGGTGGGGGTCGTCGCTGGGCGAGAGCACCCCACCCGACGTGCAGAGCTTGATCCAGTCGGCGCCGGCCCGGATCACCTCCCGCACGCGCCGACGCATCTGCTCCACCCCGTCCACGACGTTGGAGGGGAGGTCGGGGATCTGGGGCGTGATGTCGACCCCGCACATGAAGTGCTGGTCCGTGTGGCCGCCGGTCTGGCTGAGGCCGACCACGGCCAGCTTGGTGCGCGGGCCTGGAAAGATGCCGCGCTCGATCGCCATCCGCACTCCGGCCGGGGTGCCGCCGGCGTCGCGCACCGCCGTGAAGCCGGCCTCCAGGGTGAGGCGGGCGGCCGGCACCGCCTGCAGCACCCAGAGGCTGGGCGGTGTCGACAGCCACTCGCCGAGGTCCCGGCCGGTGCCCGTCGAGCGGAGGTGGACGTGGCAGTCGACCAGGCCGGGGAGCAGGGTCAGGCCCTCACCGTCCACCCGGGTCGCGTCCGCGGGCACGCTCACCGTCGCCCTCGGGCCGGCTGCCCGGACGCGGCCCGCCTCGAGCACCACGACAGCGTCCCGGACCGTCTCGCCGGAGCGGGGGTCGAGCAGGTCGTCGCCGAAGACCGCCGTCGTCACCGGCTCTCCTTCAGCACCTCGCCCGCCTTCACCACCAGGCGAACGTTCTCCGCCCGGGCGAGCAGGCCGAGGTCGGCCAGGGGATCGCCGGCAACCCCCACCAGGTCGCCGTGGGCTCCCACCGCCAGCGTGCCCACCCGGCCCGCCAGGCCGAGCACCTCGGCAGCGACCGTGGTGGCCGAGCGGATGCAGGCGGCGGGGTCCAGGCCCAGTTCCTGGAGGAGTGTGAACTCCTCGCCCATGCTGCCCTGAGGACCGACGCCGGTGTCGGTGCCGAACGCCACCTTGACCCCGGCCTCGATCGCCCGGCGCACGCTCTGCCGGTGGTCGGCCACGACGGCCCGGCCCTTGTCTGCGGCCCAGGCCGGCATCCGCCCGTTCTCGGCGTGGCGGATCACCCACAGGGGGGCGACCAGCGTGGGGACCAGCGCATGATCGCCGTCCAGGAACATCTCGCAGGCATCGTCGTCGATCCAGATCCCGTGCTCGATGGTGGCGACGCCGCCCCGGAGGGCGTTCTTGATGCCGGCATTAGCCTGGGCGTGGGCCATCACGCGCCGGCCCTGGGTGGCCGCCTCCGTCACCGCCGCCTGGATCTCCGCCAGCGTGAAGGCGGGGTGGTGGGGGGCGTCGCCCGGCGAGAGGACCCCGCCCGAGGTGCAGAGCTTGA
This sequence comes from Candidatus Dormibacterales bacterium, assembly GCA_038253595.1. Taxonomy (GTDB): domain Bacteria; phylum Chloroflexota; class Dormibacteria; order Dormibacterales; family Dormibacteraceae; genus JBBSHA01. The sequence goes on along the minus strand of JBBSHA010000038.1, from coordinate 9,029 downwards.
TCCAGTCGGCCCCGGCCCGGATCAGCTCCCGGACCCGCTGCCGCATCGGCTCGACCCCGTCCACCACCGGCGGCGGCAGGTCCGGGTAGGGGTTCCAGTCCGCCGTCACCCCGCACGGGAAGTGGTTGTCCGCGTGGCCGCCCGTCTGACTCAGGATCTGGATCGCCAGGACCAGCCGGGGCCCTGGGAAGTGGCCGCGCTCGACCGCCATCCGGACCCCGGCCGGGGTGCCGCCGGCGTCGCGCACCGTCGTGAACCCGGCCTCGATCGTCTTCCGGCAGGAGGCGACGGCCTGGAGCACGGTCAGGCTGGGCGGGGTGGCCAGGCGCTCGCCCATGTCCAGCCCCTCGCCCGGGAAGCAGAGGTGGACATGGCAGTCGATCAGGCCGGGAAGGATGGTCAGGCCGTCGGCGTCGATCCGCTCCGCGCCGGCCGGGACGTGGACGCCATCCCGGGAGCCGACGGCAGCGATGAGGCCCGCCTCGATCAGGACGGTGGCGTTGCGCAGCGTCTCCCCGCTCGCCGGGTCGTGGACGGCGCCGGCGAAGACGGCGGTGGTCACGACGCCAAGGCTATTCAATCCGGCCGGTCGGTCGCGCTCAGCGGGCGGCGGCCCTCTCCAGCGCCTCCTGGACGATGACCCGCACCATGCGCTTGCGCCAGGCGTGGCTCAAGTCGGTGTTGTCGAGCGGCCGGGCCGGCTTGGCCGCCAGCTCGGCCGCCTCGGCGATCACCTCCGCGGTGAGCCGGCGGCCCCCCAGGAACTCGCCCGCAGCGGTCGCCTCCACAGGGTGCGAGCCCACCCCGGCCAGCACCACCCGGGCCGACACCACCTCCGGCCCCTGCCGGCGCAGCGCCACCGCGGCGCCGGCGAGCGGGAAGTCGATGGTGCCGCGCCGCCGCAGCTTGACGTAGGCGCTGCTGTGGGCGGCGGCGGCCGGCAGCCGGATCGCCGTCACCACCTCATGAGGCTGCTTGGCCAGGTACTCGATGCCGTCATCGCGGTAGAGCGCCGAAGCGGGCAGTTCGCGCTCTCCGTCGGGCCCTGCCAGCGTAATGGTGGCGCCGAGGGCGATCGCCGCCGGCGCGGTGTCCGAGGAGGACACGGCCCAGCAGCGGGGGCTGCTCGGCGCCACCAGGCAGATGTCGCCGTCCTTCTTGAGGCAGAAGCCGACCGACCGCCGCCACTCGTAGGTCATGTCGTAGTAGTTGCAGCGGGTGTCCACGCAGAGGTTGCCGGCGACGGTCCCGGCGTTTCGGAGGGGGGGCGAGGAGACCAGCCCGGCGGCCTCGGCGTAGCCGGCGGGAAGGGGCAGCCGGGCCGCCTCGGCGAGCGTGACCAGCGCGCCCAGCCGGGTGCCGTCCACCCCTCGCAGCCCGGCCAGGTGGCCGAGGCCGACCAGGGTGTCGGGGGTGAACTGGCGCCGCTTCAGCTTGGGGAAGAGGTCGGTCCCCGCCGCCACCAGCATCGCGCGCTCTCCCAGGTCCGCCACCATCGCAGCCGCCTCGCGCGGGCCGGCCGGGCGCAGGTAGCGGAGGCGGGGCAGCCTAAGCACGAGCGTCCAGCTCCGCGCCCACCCGGAGGTCACCCGGGTCGGGGGGATCGACGTGGATCAGCGCCGGGAAGGGGATGGCGGGGAACGACCGCGGCCCCTGGCGGGCGGGCTCGCCCCGCTCCCGGGCGGCCAGGGCGCGGATCACCTTCTCGGGCGTGATCGGGGTCTCGTCGATCCAGATCCCGAGGGCGTCGTGGACCGCGGCGTTGACGGCCGGGATAACCGGCAGCAGCGGTCCCTGGCCGGCCTCCTTGGCCCCGTAGGGCCCCTCGGGGTCGACCGTCTCCACAATGAAGCTCTCGATCTCCGGCATGTCCAGGAAGGTGGGGGACTTGTAGTCCAGCATCGAGGGCCAGCGGTGGCGCCCGCGCCGGTACGCCTGCTCCTCCATCAGCGCCTCGCCCAGCCCCATGTAGACGCTGCCCTCGATCTGGCCCAGCACCAGATTGGCGTTTATGGCGCGGCCCACGTCGTGGGCGATCCAGATCCGGCGCACGGCCACGATGCCGGTCCGGGCGTCCACGTCCGCCGCCACCACGCAGGCGCTGAAGCTGTACGCCGGGCTGGGGCCGACGCCCGAGCCCTTGAAGGGGCCGCCGATGCGGGGCGGCGTGTAGCTGCCGGCCGTCGAGAGGGCGCCGAAACGCTCCTCGGCCAGCTCGCACGCCGCCTCGAAGCTGAACTCGCCGATCCGGCCGCCGCCGACGGCGATCCCCTCCCGGTCGATATCGGCGACGCCCATGCGGGCGGCCACGGCCTCCACCAGCAGATCGCGCATCCTGCGGGCCGCCTCCAGCGCGGCGTTGCCCGCCATGAACGTGACCCGCGACGAGTAGGAGCCGAGGTCGATCGGCGTCAAGTCGGTGTCGGCGGTAACCAGCCGCACCTTCCCCGGCTGGAGGCCCAGCTCCTCGGCGACGACGGTCGCCAGTACGGTGTCCGACCCCTGGCCGATGTCCATCGCCCCGCAGTAGGCGGTGACCCCACCGCGGTCCACCTTGAGCTGGACTTCGGAATGAGGCATGCCGTTCCAGTAGATGGCCGTGCCCGCACCGGACATGTAAGCCGAGACCGCGAAGCCCATGCCGCGGCCCGGCGTGCGCCGGCGCTGGTGATATCCGGAGGCCTCCAGCACCCGGGCCGTGCACTCCTCCAGCCCGCACGAGGTGACGCGCAGCCAGTTCACCGCGCGGCTGAACGGGGTCACGAAGTTGCGCCGCTTGAGCTCGACCCGGTCCAGGCCGAGGTCGTCGGCGAGCTTGTCCAGGTGGAGCTCGAGCGCGAAGCGCGCCTGGGGGGTGCCGTGGCCCCGTTTGGGGCCGCAGGGGGCCTTGTTGGTGAACACCCGGCAGCCCTCGAAGCGGTAGGCCGGGATGGCGTAGGTGACGGTCTGAAGCGTGCCGGTGTAGAAGACCGACGCCGCCCCGTACGACCCGTACGCCCCGCCGTCGAGAACCGAGCGGAAATGCATCGCCGTGATCCGCCCGTCCCGGGTGACCCCGGTGCGCACCCACATCAGGACCGGGTGCCGGCCGCGGTGCGCGTAGAAGACCTCCTCGCGCGTCAGCGTGCACTTGACCGGGCGCCCCGTCAGCATGGCCAGCTTGGCCACCACCAGCTCGTGGGAGAAGGGGTCGGTCTTGCCCCCGAAGCCCCCGCCGTGGACGGCGCCGATGATGCGGACCCGGTGCATCGGCAGTTCCAACACCCGAGCCAGCGCCCGCTGCACGTAGTGGACGACCTGGGTTGACGACCACAGCGTCAGCCGGCCGCCGGCGTAGGTGGCGAGCGCCGAGTGCTGCTCCATGGGCAGGTGGGTGTTGCCCGGGAAGAAGAACACGTCCTCGCGGACGTGGTCGGCGCGCTCGAAGCCGGCGTCCACAGCCCCGAACTCGTAGGCGACCAGGCGGTGGACGTTGGCCGGCGAGCGGGTGTAGGAGTGATCGTGGATCGGCTCCCCGGCGGGCTCGCGGAGGGCCTCCTCGATGGTCAGCACCGGGTCCAGCAGCTCGTAGTCGACTCTGATGGCGTCCAGGGCGGCGTGGGCGGTCTCCTCGTCGGTGGCGGCCACGGCCGCAACCGGGTCGCCCACGTAGCGGACCTTCTCGGCCTCCAGCGCCCGCTCATCCTGAGAGACGGGCAGGATGCCAAAGCGGATCGGCAGGTCGTGGCCGGTGATCACCGCCCGCACCCCGGGGATGCGGCGGGCCGCGGCGACGTCCACGCTGCGGACCCGGGCGTGCGGATGGGGGCTGCGCAGGATCTTGCAGTGGAGAGTCCGGGGCGGGGCCAGGTCGTCGGCATAGACCGCGCTCCCGGTCAGCTTGGCGGCGGCGTCGACCCGCGGCAGTGATCTGCCGACGACGTCCAGGCGCCTGGTCAAGCCGGGTTGGCGGCCGCCGCCAGTTCCACCGCCTCGATGATCCTGACGTAGCCCGTGCAGCGGCAGAGATTGCCGGCGAGCGCCTCCCGGATCTCCTGCGGGGAGGGGTGGGGGGTGCGTTCGAGGAGGGCCCGCGCCGCCAGCAGCATCCCCGGCGTGCAGTAGCCGCACTGGGCCGCGCCCATCTCGGCGAAGGCCACCTGCAGGGGGTGCAGCTCGGCGCCCGCCGCCAGGCCCTCCACCGTCAGGATCGCCCGGCCCTCGAGCTGCACGGGCAGGGATAGGCAGCTGAGCTGGGGCTCGCCGTCCACCAGGACGGTGCAGGTGCCGCACTCGCCCAGCTCGCACCCGTGCTTGGTGCCGGTCAGCCGCAGATCCTCGCGCAGGACCTCGAGCAGGGTCCGGTGCACCGGCAGCAGCAGCTCGGTCAGCTCGCCGTTGACGTCGAGGGCGATGACCTCCCGCTGGACCTGGCGCTCTAACTCGTTCAGCATGCTGGAACCTGGGGGACAGTCTCGTCCCGGTGGGGCCGGCCGTCAAATCGGTCAAGATGCCCGCGGATGATGGATTCGGCGGCGTTGCCGGGGCCACGGTGGGCGTAGAGCGGCTGGCCGACCTCCTGGCCCGGCTGCACGCCCGGCCCCGGCGCCGCCTGACCCTGCTGGTCGCAGTGGACAGTCCCGGTGGTTCCGGAAAGTCGACGCTGGTATCTGCCCTGGCTCGGCTCGACCCCCAGATCGTGCGCGTGGAGATGGACACCTTCTCCCTGCCGGTCGACCGCCGCCGGCAGCAGTCCGGCGAGCTCGACGCCGGGGCCGTGGCCGCCGACGTCGACTGGCGGCGGCTGCGCAGCCAGGTCCTGCTCCCCCTGGCCCGCAACGAGCCGGCGCGCTACCAGTGTTACGACTGGGACGCCGATGCCCTGGCCGAGTGGCGGCCGGTGGCAGCCGGGGGGATCGTGATGGTCGAGGGGGTCTACTCGTGCATCCGCCAGCTGGCGACGTTCTACGACTTCCGGATCTGGGTCGAGGCGCCCGCCGACCTACGCCTGCGCCGGGGGCAGGAGCGCGATCGCGAGAACGGCCGGGCCCCCCTGTGGGAGGCGGTCTGGATGCGGGCCGAAGCCGCGTACATCGCGCTCCAGGACCCCGCGGCGGCGGCCGCATTGGTCGTCGACGGCTCCGGCCAGGTCGAGCACGACCCGGCCACGGAGTACGTCCGGGTCCGGCCCTAGCAGGCGGTTCAAAAAAGAATCGGCTCTCCTGGACACCAACGCTTGCATCGCGCTCATCAACGGGAGCCCGACCGAGGCCAGGCGGCAGGTCGAGCGCGCCGATTCCGGGGGTGAGAGGATCGCCGCCTCGTCGGTGGTGGTCTTCGAGGTGTGGTACGGCGTCGCCAGGAGCGGGCGGCCGGAGGCCAGCGCCGCCCGCCGTGCCCGGGCGCCTGGCTTTGCCTATCATCCGAGTGTGCTGCGCTGGTTCACGGCCGGGGAGTCGCACGGACCCCAGCTGACGGTCCTGATCGAGGGCCTGCCCGCCGGCCTGCCCATCTCGGCGGCGCAGCTGCGGGCCGATCTGGCCCGCCGCCAGGGCGGTCACGGGCGCGGCGGCCGCCAGCAGATCGAGACCGACCAGGCCCGCTTCGTGGGCGGGGTCCGGGGCGGGCGGACGCTGGGCAGCCCGGTGGCGCTGGTCCTGGAGAACCGCGACCACGCCAACTGGACCGCGGAGATGAGCCCGGAGGCGGAGGGCTTCGCACCCCGGCCGATCACCCGCCTGCGGCCCGGCCACGCCGACCTGGCCGGCGCCCTCAAGTACGGGCACGAGGACGTCCGCAACGTGTTGGAGCGCTCCAGCGCCCGCGAAACGGCCGCCCGGGTGGCGGCGGGCGGGGTGGCAAGGGCCCTGCTGGCCGAGTTCGGAGTCCGGATCATCAGCTTCACCCAGTCGATCGGCGGCGAGGATGTCGGCTACGAGGGCGTGGATGTGCTGACCCTGGACGACGAGGCGATCGAGGGCTCCCCGGTGCGCTGCCCGGACGCCGCCGCCTCAGAGCGGATGGTGGCGGCGATCGACGCCGCCGGCGACCGTGGCGACACGCTGGGGGGCACGTTCCGGGTGGTCGGCTCCGGCCTCCCGATCGGGCTCGGCAGCCACGTCCACTGGGAGCGCAAGCTGGATGCCCGCCTGGCGATGGCGATGCTCAGCATCAACGCCGTCAAGGGGGTCGAGTTCGGCGCCGGTTTCGAGGGCGCTGCCCGGCCCGGCTCGGATTTCCACGACCGCATCGACTTCGAGCAGGGCCGCTTCCGGCACCTCACCAACCGGGCCGGGGGGCTCACCGGCGGGGTCACCAACGGCGAGCCGGTGGACCTGCGGGCCGCCATCAAGCCGATCTCCACGATGAAGAAGCCGATGGCGTCGGTGGACCTGGCCACCAAGGAGCGGGTGGAGGCCCACTACGAGCGCAGCGACGTCTGCGTGGTCCCCGCCGCGGGCGTGATCGGGGAGGCGATGATGGCGCTGACCCTGGCCGACGCGTTTCTGGACAAGTTCGGAGGGGACTCGATGACCGAGATCGGGCGCAACCTGCGCGGCTACCAGGAGTCGATCGGCCGGTGATGGCGGCGCGCCGGGTCCGCGGCTTCTGCTACCTGTTCGCGATCGCCACCCCGCCCCTGGCGTTCCTGGCCGCCGCCCTGGTGGCGCCGGCCGGGAGGACGGTGGTGGGCGCCACCTCCTACCACGGGGGATTCGGCCTGCTGATGGGCGCGGGGGGCATGCTGGCGCTGGCCGCCGGGCTGGCCGCGCTCACCCAGCAGGGGCCACGGCGGGGGGTGCTGATGGCCATGGCGGCGGGCGCCGTCTGGCTGCTCGACGGCGTCTTTACACTGGCCGGAGCCTGACCTTCGCAGCCGTGGACAGGGTGATGGGGATGGCCGACGCCGTCGGCCGCTTCGTGCCGGACGGGGCGACCGTCGCCATCGGCACCTGCCTGGAGCCGGCGATTCCCTTCGCCGCCGGTCACGAGATGATCCGCCAGGGGCGCCGCGACCTGACGCTGGTCGGGCCGATCTCGGATGCCCTCTTCGACCAACTGATCGGGGCCGGCTGCGTGGCGCGGGTGGTGGCGGCCTGGATCGGCAACGTCTCCGAGGGTCTCGGCCACTGCTACCGGCGGGCCGCCGAAAGGGCCGAGCCGCGCGCGCTGGAGGTGCGCGACCACTCCAACTTCTCGATCGCTCTGGCGCTCTGGGCGGGGGCCTGGAACTCGCCCTACATCCCAACCGTGACGCTGCTCGGCAGCGACATCGTGGGCGGCAGCTCGGGCCTCCGGGTGGTCGACGGCGCCGTCCACGTGCCCGCCCTGCGCCCCGAAGTCGGCGTATTCCACGTCCAGCGGGCCGATGCCCAGGGTCATGCTCATCTCTGGGGCCCGCTCGGTGTCACCGAGGAGGCGGGCCTGGCCTCCCGCCGGATCATCCTCAGCTGCGAGGAGCTGGTGGACAGCTCGGTCATCCTCTCCGACCCCAACCGGGTCCTCTTCCCGGAGTCGAAGGTGGTCGCCGTGGTGCACGAGCCAGGGGGCTGCCACCCGGCCCCGCTCCAGGGTCACTGGCGGCGCGATCACGCTGCCCACCGCGAGTACGCCGAGCGCTCGCGGACGGCCGCCGGGTTCGGTGACTGGCTGGAGGAGCGGGTGCTGGGGGTCCCCGATCGGGCCGCCTACCTGGCCGCCGTAGACCAGGAGGCGATCCGAATCCGCCGCCACCTGCCCTCGGCGTCCGTGGACTACGGCGATGAGTGAGGACACCCATTCGGCCCAGGAGATGATGGTCGCCGCCGCCTCGCGCGAGATTCACGACGGCGAGCTGGTCTTCGTCGGCATGCGGCTGCCGATGCTCGCCTACGGGGTGGCCCGCAACACACACGCACCCGGCGCCCGGGCCCTGTTCGAGCTGGGGCTGATGCGAGACCAGCCCGCCGAGGGCTTCCTGGGCACCATGGGCGACCCGTCCAACGTGGCCGGCGCGCTGTGGGCGACCAGGATGTCGAACGTGATGGCGCTGATGGCCCAGGGCGAGGTCGACCTCGGCTTCATCGGGGGAGCCGAGGTGGATCGCTTCGGCAATCTCAACACCAGCTACATCGGCGATGTGGCCCGGCCGGCGACCAAGCTCCCGGGGAGTGGGGGAGGCGCCGACATTGCCATCCTCTCCAGGCGCTGGGTGGCGCTGATGGCACACGAGCACCGGCGGCTGGTGGAGCGGGTTTCCTACATCACCTCGCCCGGTCACGGCGACGGCCCCGGCTGGCGCCGCCGCCGGGGCCTGGCCGGGGGTGGCCCGGCAGCGGTGGTCACCACGCTGGCCGTGCTCCGCTTCCCGGAGGGGGGCGGCGAGGCCTGCCTGGCGTCGGTGCATCCCGGCCACTCGGTGGCGGAGGTGAGGGCGTCGACCGGCTGGGACCTGCGCGTCCCCGACGGCGTCGCCGAGACCCCGGCGCCCACGGCAGCGGAGCTGGCGCAGGTCCGCCGGCTGGATCCCGACGGGTTCTGGACCCGGCCCCGATGAGGGAGCTGCGGCCCATCACCGAGGCGGAGCACGCCGAGTACAGCCGGCTGGTGGCGCGGATGATCATGGGCAGCGCACCCAGCCCCGAGCAGACCGAGTCGCGGCGGCCGGTGATGGAGATCGAGCGCACGCTGGCGATGTTCGAGGACGGGGCCATCGTCGGCACCGCCGGGGCCTTCAGCCTGCCCCTGTCAGTGCCCGGCGGCCGGCTCCGAGCGGCCGGTGTGACCTCGGTCAGCGTGGCCTCCACCCACCGCCGGCGCGGGATCCTGACGGAGATGAGGGCCCGCCTGCTGGCGGACGTCCGCCGGCGGGGGGAGCCGCTGGCGCTGCTCTACGCGGCCGAGGCCCCGATCTACGGCCGCTTCGGGTACGGGCTGGCCAGACACGCGGCCGACCAAATTAGGGCCCGCCCCGGCGCCGGATTCCGGCGGCCGGTGGCTCCCGGGGGGGTCGGGTGGGGGGACGCGGCCACCGCCGCCGGACGGTTCGACCGGCTCTGGGAGCAGTCACT
>JBBSHA010000037.1:0-11695 GCA_038253595.1 Candidatus Dormibacterales bacterium | reverse complement strand
TCACCTGGGCCCAGTCGCCCAGCTCGACGTGGGGCTCGGGCGCCGAGTCCGGCGTCCAGAGGTCGGTCAGGACCGGCCGCCCGCAGATGCCGTGGAAGGTGGCCGGGCCGACGAAGCGGGTTGCCGCCTCGGTCATCGCCACCCGCACCGGGCAGGCCGCCTGGACCAACTGGGAGACCAGGTCGGCGACCTTGTAGGCGGCGATCCCGCCCGCCACCAGCACCGCGATGCGCAGCCCGTGCAGGGCCGCCGGCACCTCAGCCCGCTCCATCGTCATCGCCCGCCCTCCTCTGCCGGCGCAGGATGGACTCGATCTCGGCCACGGCCCGATCGGCGTCGTCGTTGACCACCACGTGGTCGTACCGGTCGGCGAAAGCAATCTCGACCTCGGCCAGCCGCTGGCGCGACTCGATCACGTCCGCCGACTCCGTGCCGCGCCCGATCCGCCGCCGCAGCAGCTCGTCCATCGAGGGCGGGGCGAGGAAGATGAAGACCCCGTCAGGGCGCCGCCGGCGCACCTGCTCGGCGCCCTGGACGTCGATCTTGAGCACCACGTCCTGGCCGGCCTGGAGGCCCTGCTCGACGCGCGCCGCGGAGGTGCCGTAGAGGTTGGCGTCGACTGTCGCATGCTCGATCAGAGCGCCCTGTTGGACCAGGCCCGCAAACGCCGACCTGTCGACGAAGCTGTAGTGGACGCCGTCGACCTCGTACGGGCGCCGCGGCCGGGTCGTGAACGAGACCGAGTAGCGGAGGCTGGGGTTGCGCCGGCGCAGTATCTCGATGACCGTATCCTTGCCGACCCCCCCCGGCCCCGAGATGACGACCAGCAGTCCCCGGCTCAAGCCAGCGAGTCCCAGAAGTTCTGGAAGTCGGCCGGCGGCTGGGTCTCGAAGCTCAGCTCCTCGCCCGTCCGGGGATGCCGGAGCTGGAGCCGGAGGGCGTGCAGCATGGGTCGCGCGGGGTCACCGGGCCGGCTCCGGCCGTACGTGGCGTCGCCCGCGATCGGGTGCCCGAGGGCGGCCAGGTGGACCCGGATCTGGTGGGTCCGCCCGGTATCCAGCTCGCATCGGAGGAGTGTATGACCGGCGCGCCGCTCGACGACGCGGTAGCGGGTGCGCGCGGGCCGGCCGCCCGCGATCACGGCCATGCGCAGCCGGTGCCGGCGGTCCCGGCCGATGTCGCCCTCCAGCACCCCGGCCGCGCCCCGGACGTCACCACGGGCGATCGCCATGTAGGTCCGGGAAAGGGTGCGCTCGGCCAGCTGCGCGGCCAGCAGCCGGTGAGCAGTGTCGGTGCGGGCGGCCAGCATCAACCCCGAGGTGCCCTTGTCGAGCCGGTGCACGATGCCCGGCCGGCCGCCGCCACCCGCCTCCGACCACGGCCCGCCGAGGCCGAGGAGGGCGTGCACCAGCGTGCCGGTGGCGTGCCCTGCGGACGGGTGGACCACCATCCCGGCCGGCTTGTCGATGACCACGAAGTCGGGGTCGTCGTGCACCAGCGGGAGCGGGATCGGCTCCGGCGCCGGCTCCCAGGCGACCGCCTCGGGCAGCGCGTACTCGAGACGGTCGCCTGCCACCACGCGGTCCGCCGGTCCGACCGGGACGCCGTTCACCAGCAGCGCGCCGGCCCGGGCCAGCCGGGCTGCGGCAGAGCGGCTGAGCTGGGGGTCGAGGTCGGCCAGGACCCGGTCGGCGCGGCCCCCTGTGGCGGGGACGGTCAGACGGCGCGGCGCGGCCGTAGCGCATACCCGGCGAGCAGGAGGACCACCCCCAGGGAGATAGCGGAGTCGGCCACGTTGAACACCGGCCAGAAGTGGAGGGCGATGAAGTCGGTGACCCGGCCGTAGATCAGGCGGTCGTAGCCGTTGCCGGCGGTGCCGCCCAGGATCAGGCCGAGCAGGATCCCGCTCCTGGTGCCCACCGGGTTGCGGGCGACGTAGAGCACCAGCCCGACCGCGACCAGGATCGACGCCAGCAGGAAGAATAAGGTCGCCTGCTGGGCGAAGCCGAAGGCGGCCCCGGCGTTCTGGGTGTTGGCGATCCAGACGTGGGGCAGCGCCGGCACCTCGGTGCCCGGCTCGACCCAGGCCGCCACCAGCGACTTGGTCAGGCGGTCGGCGATGAACACCAGGCCCGCCGTTGCCGCGAACAGCGCGCGGCCACGGCTCAACGCGCCTTCTGCAGCCCGATCCAGAGCCCACCTCCCGAAACCGCCCCTTCCATCTCCGGCGGCCGGCCCCGGCCGGCCGCGACCGCCAGCACCTCGGACCCGATGTAGTCTCCGAACTCGCCGAAGACGGCCGGCCAGTCAGCGTCCCCATCCCAGTGCAGCTCGATCCGGTCCTCGATCCGGAGCCCGGCCTTCTTGCGCAACTCCTGGATGAAGCGGATCGCGTCCCGCGCCAGGCCCTCTCGGCGCAGCTCGGGGGTGATCTCAGTCTGAAGGGCGAACTCCGCGCCCTGGCGCACCTCCTTGACGTTGAGCTCCTCGCGGACGATGGCCGCCACCTCGGGCTGGAACTCGCGCCGGAGCGTGACCGAGCGCAGCGGCTGGCGGACCTTGAGCCGGGCTCCGTCCCGGGCCGCCAGGCCGAGCGCCACACCCTCCCGGGCGTCGGCCATCTCCTGTTCCAGCGCCTCGTCCCGGGCGCCCCGGTCGGCGACCGGGAAGTCTGCGAGGTGGACGCTGGCCCCCTGGCAGAGGTTGCGATGCACCGCCTCCGCCAAGAAGGGGGTGAAGGGCGCCAGCAGCCGGCTCACCGTCACCAGCGTCTCGTACAGGGTCTGGTAGGCGGCCAGCTTGTCGGTATCAGACTCCGACTTCCAGAACCTGCGCCGCGAGCGGCGCACGTACCAGTTGGAGAGGTCCTCGACGAAGGCCTGGAGGGGACGGGCGGCGGCATTCACGTCGTAGCGGTCCAGGGCGCCGTCCACTGTCTGCACCACATGGCTCAGCCGGGACAGCAGCCAGCGGTCGAGGGCGGGCCGGTCGGCCGCCGGCACCGGGGCGCCGGTACCCGGCTGGAAGCCGTCGATGTTGGCGTAGGTGGCGAAGAACGAGTGGACATTCCAGAGCGTGAGCAGGAACTGCCGCACCACCTCCCGGAGCGCCTCGGGCCCGGTCCGGTAATTCTCGCCGACCGCGCTCGAGGTGAAGTAGTACCAGCGCACCGCGTCGGCTCCGAACTCCTCGAACAGAAAGTCGGGGTCGAGGACGTTGCCCCTGGACTTGCTCGCCTTCTGACCCCGGGGATCGACCACCAGTCCCAGGCAGATCACGTTCCGGTACGCGTTCTGGCCGAAGAGCAGGGTGGACAGGGCCAGCAGCGAGTAGAACCAGCCCCGGGTCTGGTCCAGGGCCTCGGAAATGAAGTCGGCCGGGAAGCTCTGCTCGAACTGCTCGGCGCCCCGGTGCGGGTAGCCGCGCTGAGCGAAAGGCATCGCCCCCGAGTCGAACCAGCAGTCCATGACCTCGGGCACGCGCCGCGCGCTCCCGCCGCAGGCGGTGCACTCGAGCACCACCTCGTCGATGTGGGGCCGGTGGAGGTCGGCGTCGCCGGCCAGGCCCAGCTCCTCGGCGCCGGCGACGCAGCGGGCCTCGCCGCACGCCTCGCAGATCCAGATCGGAACCGGCGTGCCCCAGTATCGGGAGCGGGAGAAGGCCCAGTCGACGTTGTTCTCCAGCCAGTCCCCCATCCGCCCCGCCTTGACGTGCGCCGGCATCCAGTTGGTGGCCGCGTTGTTGGCGACCAGCTGCTCCTTGACCTGGGTGGTCCGGATGTACCAGGAGTCGAGGGCGTAGTAGATGAGCGCGGTCTCGCAGCGCCAGCAGAAGGGGTAGGTGTGGGTGATCGTCTCGGCCCGGTAGAGCAGGCCACGTCCGCGCAGATCCTCGGTGATGGCTGGGTCGGCCTCCTTGACCGGGAGGCCGGCGAACAGCTCCACCTGGGGCAGGAAGCGGCCGCGGAGGTCGACGGTGTGGCGCACGGGGAGTCCCAGCTCCTGGCAGAGCCGGAGGTCGTCGGCGCCGTAGACGGCGGCGGTGTGGACGATGCCGGTGCCCTCGTCGATGGAGACGAAGTCCGCGGTCACCACATAGAACGCCCGTTCCTGCGGGGGCAGGTAAGGATAGAGCGGCTCGTAGTCGAGGCCTGCCAGCTCGGATCCCGGCATCCGCGCCAGCAGCTCGTACTCGCCGTCCAGCACCCCCAGCCGGGCTTCGGCCAGGATCAGTTGCTCGTCACCCTGGCGGACCTTGACGTAGTCGACGTCGGCGGCGACCGCGAGCGCCACGTTGCCGGGCAGCGTCCACGGCGTCGTGGTCCAGGCCAGGATGCTGGTCGCCGGCTCGTCGCGGAGCCGGAAGCGAACGAACACGCTGGGGTCGGGGGTGTCGTCACGGTAGCCCTGGGCCAGCTCGTGGCTGGACAGTGGGGTGGCGCAGCGCGGGCAGTAGGGCGCGACCCGGAAGCCCTTGTAGACCAGCCCTTTGTCCCAGATCGTCTTCAGGGCCCACCACACCGACTGGATGTACTCGGAGCTGAGCGTCCAGTAGGCGTCGCCGTAGTCCTGCCAGAATCCCATCCGGTTCGAGAACCCGGTCCAGAGGTCGACGTACTCGTACACGCTCTCGCGGCAGAGCTGGTTGAAGCGATCGATCCCGAAGGCCTCGATCTGCTGCTTGCCGGAGATGTTCAGCTGCCTCTCGACCTGGAGCTCCACCGGCAGGCCGTGCGTGTCCCAGCCCGCCTTGCGCTCCACGTAATAGCCCTGCATGGTCTTGTAGCGGCCGAACACGTCCTTGAACGCCCGGGCCAGGATGTGGTGGGTGCCGGGCCTGCCGTTGGCCGTCGGCGGCCCCTCGTAGAAGACGAAGCGCTCGCGGCCCTCGCGGTGGGCGAGGCTGGCCTGGAACGTGCCCTCCCGCTGCCAGCGCTCCATCACCTGCCGCTCCAGCGTGGGCAGGTTGACGCGGGGGTCGACGTCCTCGAACACCTTCTTGGTCTGCATGTGCGCCTCGTCCTTCAGAAGAGCCCTGGGACGAGCCGCCCCTGGCAGCCCGCGGTACCACCCAGATTCCCGGCCGTCACCGGGCACTTGTCGTGGGTTCGGCTCGGGAGTGATCTCAGCAAAGCCGGCCACCACCCGCATTCCAGCTGCGCGGGCTCTCTGTCGATGGCTGGGGCGGGCCTACCCGTCTCCGTCTGCGCCGTGTCGGCCATCTTACCCCGGCCCAACCCCCTGGGCTGCGATCAGCCGGCGCTCCGGACCAGCTGGATCAGGAGCTGGACCACGAAGAACACGATGATGAACGAGATGTCGAAGCCGGCCATGGGTGGCACCAGCCGGCGCACGGGCGCGATCACCGGCTCGGTGATGTCGAAGGCCAGCCGGTGGATCCGGTTCTTGGGGTAGGGCTCCACGAACGAGAAGACCGCGCGCACGATGAGGATGCCCATGAAGACGTAGAGCGCGAGGACCAGGGCGGGGGCGATGATCATTTCCTGTTAGAGCGTACTGGCTCCGAAGAGGGCCCGGCCCAGGCGGACCATGGTGCTACCAGCCGCGACGGCGGTCTCGAAATCGTCGCTCATCCCCATCGAGAGGACGGGCAGGGCCCGGCCCAAGCGCTGCTCGCCCTCGTCCCGGATCCTGCCCAGCTCGCGAAAGGCCGGCCCGGGGTCGCCCTCCCGGGAGCCCATGGCCATGAAGCCGCGGAGGTCGTGCATCCCTGCCACCTGGGTCGCCAGCTCGAGGGCCAGCTCCGGCGCCACCCCCTGCTTGCCCGGCTCGCGGGCGACGTTGACCTCCACCAGGACGGCCTGGCGGCCGTGACGGGCCAGGGCCTCGGCCACCCGCTCGGAGTCGATCGACTGGACCAGTGCGAAACGGCCGGCCGCTGGCCGCGCCTTGTTGGACTGGAGGTGGCCGACCAGATGCCAGCGGGCCCCCTCCACCGCGTCCATCTTGGTCACGGCCTCCTGGACCCGGTTCTCGCCGAGGTCCCGGAGGCCCAGCTCCAGGGCCAGCCGGCAGACCTCCGCCGGCTGGCCCTTGGTCACCGCCACCACCGTGACCTTTGCCAGTCGCCCCCCGGCGCTCTCGATTCGGGACCGGACCCGGGCCAGGGCGACCGCCACCGCGGCCCGGTCGGGGCTCACCGGGGTCGGACGATCGCGGCCACGCCCGCGAAGCGGCTGCCGTCCGGCTGGCGGCGGTGCGAGAAGAGGTCGCTTGACTCACTGGTGCAGACGTCCAGGGTCTCGATCCGGGCCGCCGGCAGCCCCGCCGCAAGCAGCTGGGCGTGGTTCGCCGCCGCTAGGTCGAGGTGCTGGCGGTCGCCCGGCCCGGGGCTGACGAAGGCCGGTTGGAACCGGTCCCCCACCTCCGGGCCGACCTCGTAGCAGGCGCCGCAGATGCCGGGGCCGATCGCGGCTCGCAGATCCCCCGGCGCGCACCCGTATTCGCGCTCCAGAGTCGCTACCGCGACGCCGGCGATCCCGGCCTCGGTGCCCCGCCAGCCGGCGTGGACGAGGGCCAGCGCCGTCCGCCCGGGGTCGAACAGGATCACCGGGTGGCAGTCCGCGAAACTGCAGCAGAGCGCCACCCCGGGCCGGTCGGTGACCAGTCCGTCAGTCGCCTCGACCACCCCCCGGGCCGCATCCACGCGTGCCACCCGGGCCCCGTGCACCGCTCCCACGACACTCAGGCCGGCCTCCAGGCCGAGCGCCCGGATCAGGCCGGCGCGGGCCTCCCAGGCACTCATGGAGCCCAGCGCCCGAGTCGAGAAGCCGTGGACCAAGCCCGCCTCGCCGGCCAGGCCGGGGTGCCGGAGCAGGAGGGCCGCGCTCAGCAGACGACCGCCGCGTCCCAGCCCCGGTACCAGCCGTCCAGCTCAGCCGCCACCGCCTCCATCTGCTCGCGCAGGCGGGTCACCGTGCCCGGCGTCAGCAGCAGCGGGGTGATCGCGGTCAGCGTCCAGCGACCGTCCGGCTGGGTGCGCACCTGGCAAGCGTAGCCCTCGCGGGCCAGCACATCCCCGGCCTGGCGGGCCGGAGGCTCCGCGGCGAAGACCAGGTACGCCCGCAGCGGGTGGGGCAGGCGCAGGTCCGAGCCCAGCTCGCGCAGCTCGGCCAGCCTCTCCAGATCAGGCGAGGCCGGCTCGGCCAGGCTTTCCAGCGCCGGCTTGCGGGCCCCCAGCCGGGGCACGAAGAATCCCAGCCAGTCCACTATTGGATGGGGGAACCATGGTTCCCCCATGTGCCCCCTCCATTACTCATTGGCTTTGGTGTCGTTGAATTCCGCTCACACGGGGCGGCGGAGGCGCCCCTTACAACACCACCCGTCACGTGGGGGGATTTCATGCGTTTCGAGCCTAGCAGGGGGCTCGGACCGGGCTCTACTCGGGGCTGGTCAGCGTTTGATTGGGGTTTTGGGGGTGGGGCGGGTGCTCAGGACCTGTTCGATCTCGCGCTTGACCTGCTGGAGGTCCATGAACTCGCGGTAGACCGAGGCGAAGCGGATGTAGGCGACCTCGTCCAGGGCCTTCAGCTTCTCCATGACCATCTCGCCGATCTCCCCGCTGGGGATCTCGACCCGGCCGCTGCGCCGGAGGTCGGCCTCGATGTCGTCGACGATCGCGTTCAGGCGCTCGGGCGAGATGTCCCGCTTCTCGGTCGCCTTCTTGAGCCCGTTGAACAGCTTGTGGGGGTCGAAGTCCTCGCGCCGACCGTCCTTCTTGGTGACGAAGAAGGGCACCGTCTCGATCCGCTCGTAGGTTGTGAAACGCTGCCCGCACTGCAGGCACTCACGCCGGCGCCGGATCGCCTCGCCGACCTCCGAGTCGCGAGAGTCGACCACCTTCAGGTCGTGGTGCCCGCAGTACGGACAGCGCAACTCCCCTCTCTCCTCTGGACTTCCGGGCTGGCGCCCGGCCTAGACCCGGTTGCGCAGAAAGGCGGGGATGTTCAGGTCCTCGTCCTCCATGCTCCCGAAGGTCGGCTTGGACTCGCCCAGGGGCCGGCTGTACTCGATGCTGGTGGCCTCCGACGTCGCCGTTTGGGGGCTGGGGAGACGGCCCTTGCGACCGAAGCCGGTGGCGATCACCGTGATCTTGACCTCGCTCTGCATGCGGTCGTCGTTGACGACGCCGAAGATAATGTTGGCGTTGGGGTCGGCCGAGGCCTTCACGATCTCGGCCGCTTTCTGGCACTCGTGGAGCGTGATGTCCTTGCCCGCGGTGATGTTGAAGAGGATGCCCTGGGCGCCATCGATCGAGGTCTCGAGCAGGGGGCTGGCGACCGCCTGCTTGGCGGCGTCCTCGGCCCGATTGTCGCCCGAGCCGAACCCGATTCCCATCAGGGCCTCCCCGGTGTCGATCATGACGGCCTTGACGTCGGCGAAGTCGAGGTTGATGACGCCCGGGTTGACGATCAGGTCGGCGATGCCCTGGACGCCCTGTCGGAGCACGTCATCGGCGATCCGGAAGGCCTCCTCCAGCGTCGTCTTCTTGTCCACGACCTGGCCCAGCCGGTCGTTGGGTATCACGATCAGCGCGTCGACCTTGTCGCGAAGGCTCTTGATCCCCTCCTCGGCGCCGTCGTTGCGCACCTTACCCTCCCAGAAGAAGGGCCGGGTGACTACCCCGATCGTGAGCGCGCCCTCGGCCTTGGCGACCTCGGCGATCACCGACGAGGAGCCGGTCCCGGTGCCGCCACCCATGCCGGCGGTCACGAAGACCATGTCGCAGTCCTTGACCAGCTCGGTTAGCTCGGCGCGGCTCTCGTCGGCCGCGTCCCGGCCCTTGGTCCAATCGCCACCGGAGCCCAGGCCTCGGGTCAGCTTGCGGCCGATGTTGACCTTGATGTCGGCGTTGCAGCGCTCCAGCGCCTGGAGGTCGGTGTTGACGGCGATGATTTCGACGCCCTTCAACGCCGCCGAGATCATCCGGTTGACCGCGTTGCCGCCGCCACCTCCAGCTCCTACTACTTTGATCCGAGCCCGTCCATCCTGGCGATCGCCCTTCATGGTGTCCTCCTGCATTTCGTTCAGTAACCCCAGCTGCTTTGTTGCTGCGACGTCCCGTGTGTCCCTGTTCATTCCGTCTGGTGGGCGTGGCCTAGAAGAAGTCGCGCAGCCATCTCACCGTCTTGGAATAGGCGCCCCCGAGCGCCACTGGCTGGGGCTGCCCCCGGCCGTTGCCCGCGTGCTGGGCGCGATGCGACTCACCCCACTTGACCAGCCCGACCGCGACCGCGTAGGACGGCCCGCCCGCGCGGTCGGCCAGGCCGCCGACCCCGGCCGGCAGCCCGAGCCGGACCGAGGAGTCGAAGACCGACTGGGCGGCATCGGTGGTGCCCATGAGGCGGGCGCCGCCCCCGGTCACCACCACCCCGGCCGGCAACAATCCGTCGTACCCGCTCCGCCTCACCTCCTCGCGGGCCAGCTTGAAGATCTCCCGCATGCGAGGGCCGATGATCTCGGCCAGGTAGCGCCGCGGGGTCGCCTGGAGGCGGTCACCACCCACCTGGCGGACGTCGATCCGCTCGTCCGCGGGGATGACCTCGGGCAGCGTGTGCCCATAGTTCAGCTTCAAGACCTCGGCGTCGGCCAGCGTGGTCCGGAGGCCGATCGCGATGTCGTTGGTCACGTGGTTGCCCCCGACCGCGATCACCGCCATGTGGAGCGCGGAGCCCTCGTTGTAGACCACGACGTCGGTGGTGCCGGCGCCGATGTCGACCAGGCAGGTGCCGAGATCGATCTCGTTGGGGTTGAGGACCCCCTCGCCCGCGGCCAGGCCCTGGCCCACCACGTCGTCGACGTCGAAGCCGGCCTGGTGCACGCACTTGATGACGTTCTGAACCGAGGTCTGGGCGCCGGTGACGATGTGGGTCTCGACCTCCAGCCGGTGCCCGGTCATGCCGATCGCGTCCCGGACCCCCTCCTGGCCGTCCACGGTGAAGGAGCGAGGCAGGACGTGGATCACCTGGCGGTCGCTGGCGACGCTGACCGCACGGGCGGCGTCGACCACCCGGTGCACGTCGTCGCCACCGATCTCGCGATCGGGCCGGGACACCGCAATCACGCCCCGGCTGTTCTGGGAGGTGATGTGGGGGCCCGCCAGCGAAACCAGGACCGATTCCACCCGCACCCCAGCCATCCGCTCGGCACCGACCATGGCCGCCTGGATGGCGTGGACCGTCTTGTCGATGTTGACCACGACGCCCTTGCGCAGCCCCTCCGCGGGGGCCTCGCCGACGCCGATCACACTCAACCGGCCGTAGTCGTCGGACTCGGCGATGACCACCGCCACCTTGCTGGTACCGAGATCGAGTCCGACCAAACGCTTCCGCCTGGACAAAGGGCTTGCTGGAATGCCTCCTGGAACGATTACGGGACTTGCCTGGCGGGTCGCCCCGAAGTATAACCGCTGGAACGCCGGTTGGAAACTAGATTTTGTACCTCCCCCCAAAAGATGCCACAGATATAGTGCCTCACAACTCCAAACGCACCCCGCCCCCACCCACATTTAGTAGCCACCCCGGCCGACTCCCCCCGCCTCGGCCAAAAGGGGAGGGGGCCCATGGGGAGGCCTGCCTCCCCCATGAAGCGGAGCGCAGCGAAGCGCCAGAGGCGGGCCCCCCGCCCCGTCTGAGTCTGTGATCCCAAGACACGAGACCTCGCAGTAACCCGGAGGGGGCTCATGGGGGAACTGGTTCCCCCATGCAAGCGAAGCGCAGCGGAGCGTCTAGAGATAGTGCCTCCGGATCGAGGCCAGGTTGTTGAAGATGCGGACGCCGAAGGCGACGATGGCCGCGATCGAGAGATCGACGCCCAGCTTGTCGCCCACGTAGGTCAGAGCCGCGGCCAGGGCGCTGTTGGTCACCAGCCCGGTCAGGAAGACGCGGGGCTCGAAGTTGCCCGCGATGTAGGCCCGGAAGGCCCCGAAGATCGAGTCGAGACCGGCCAGCAGGGCGACCGCTGTGTAGCGGGCATAGCCGACCGGGATCGTGACCGGCGAGAGCAGGCCCAGGGCCACGCCGATGACCGCGCAGACGATCGCCACCACGATCACCTGCACGGCGCCACCGGAAGCGGGGTGGGAGTCGGGGCCGGGGTCGGCGGGGCGGTGGGCCGGGCTGCCGGGGACGCACCCGGACGCGGCGCCGGCGACGGCGGGGGCGGGGACGGCGCCGGCACCCTGTCGCCCTGGTGATGAACCGCGACCTGGGAGGGATTCTCGACGTTGATGTACTCGAGGGCCGGGCTGTTGAAATCCTCGAAGGGCTGCACCGAGCGCACCGCCGCCAGCTTGTCCGGCAGCGACTGGAACTCCTCGGGTGTCAGCACCCGGCCGAAGATGACGCGCCAGCCCCGGCCAGTGGTCATGGCCAGGACCCCGCAGCCGTCGAGCTGGAAGGACTTCGCCGGCTGCCCGATCAGCCCGGGCAGCCGGCGCTGGATGTTGACCAGAGCCGTCAGCAGCTGGGGATCCAGCGGCCGGCGGCCGGCGCGCAGCTCGGGGGCGGTCGGGCCCTCGACCTGGAGCAGGCCGGGAGCGCCTTCGGCCGCCGGTCCCAGGGCGACGGCACGGTCGGAGAGGTAGAAGGCGGCGTCGGGGCCGGCCCGGGAGACGGCGACCGGCTGCCCCACGGCGACCCCGACCGAAACCCCGTCCGGCAGCTGGGGGGGGACCC
>JBBSHA010000036.1:0-12009 GCA_038253595.1 Candidatus Dormibacterales bacterium | reverse complement strand
GCCACCCGCAGCTGTGGGGACAGGGCTACTTCGCGCTCGGCGACGCGGCCACGGTGGCGGCCGGGGCCGCCTACCTGCGCGACTACTACCGCTTCACCAGTGGCTTCGAGGAGCGGATCGCGGCCGCCTGCCTGACCCGCCCGGCGGCGGTCAAGGACTTCGTGCGCGGTTACGAGGAGGCGGGCTGCGATGAGCTCGTGCTCTTCCCCACCGTCTCCCGGCTGGACCAGCTGGAGCGCCTGGCCGAGACGCTCGCCGGGTGAGGGTGAATGTCATCGGCGGCGGCCCCGCCGGCCTCTACCTCTCGATCCTGATGAAGCGGGCCGACCCCCGCCACGAGGTCCGGCTGGTCGAGCGCAACCACCCCGACGCCACCTTCGGCTGGGGCGTGGTCTTCTCGGAGGGCTCGCTCGACGAGCTGGAGCACGCCGACCCCGCTAGCCACAGGGCCATCACCGAGGCGTGGGCGAGCTGGAATCCTGTCGACGTGCGTTACCGGGGCGGGCTCACCCGCATCCGCGGCAACGCGTTCAGCGGCGTCGGCCGCCGCCAGCTGCTCAACATCCTCCAGGCCCGAGCCCGCGAGGTCGGCGTGGAGATGGCCTTCGAGCAGGAGGCGGCGGATCTCGCCGAGCACCTGGACGCCGACCTGGTCGTCGGGGCCGACGGCGCCAACTCGATGGTCCGGCGGGCGCTGGCCGAGCAGCTCCGGCCGGCACTGGACGAGGCCCCGTCCAGGTACTGCTGGTTCGGGGCCGACATGGCGTTCGGGGTGTTCACGTACATCTTCAAGGAGACCGAGTGGGGGCTGTTCCAGGCCCACTGCTACCCTTACAACGAGGCCCGGAGCACGATGGTGCTGCTGCTCTCGGAGGCGACCTGGCGGGCGGCCGGCCTCGACATCGCGAGCGAGGAGGAGTCGCGACGGCTCTGCGAGCGCGTCTTCGCTGCCGAGCTGGGCGGCCACCATCTGCTCTCCAACCGTTCGCTCTGGATCAACTTCCCGTGGGTCAGCTGCGAGATGTGGCACGCCGGCAACGTGGTGCTGCTGGGCGACGCCGTCCACACCGCCCACTGGTCGATCGGCTCGGGGACCAAGCTGGCGCTGGAGGACGCCATCTCGCTGGCCCGGGCCCTCGGCCGCCACTCGGGCCGGGCGGCGGCGATCGCCGAGTACGAGCTGGACCGGCAGCCGGTCGTGGAGCGCATCCAGGAGGCATCGCGGGTCTCCTGCGACTACTTCCAGTCGGTCCAGCGCTACTTCAGCTTCGAGCCGGCCCAGTTCGCCTACCAGCTGATGACGCGAACGCCCCGGATCACCCACACCAACCTCGCGGCCCGCGACCCGGACTTCGTCCGCGAGGTCGACGCCTGGTTCCACCGCCAGGCCACCGGCCAGAGCGTATTCGCGGCCCCGGCGCCCGCCCTCGCCCCCATCCGGCTGCGCTCGGTCACGCTGCCCAACCGGCTGCTCTTCCGGGAGGGTCCGGCGGACCTGGGGGCAGGACTGGTGATCAGCCCCTTCCACGCGGTCTCCCCGGCCGGGCGCATCTCCCCGGACACCCCGGTGACCATCGAGCCGCCGGCGCCCGGCTCGCTGGTGTGCCTGCGCCTCGGCCACGCCGGCCGGCGGGGGTCGACCCGGGCCCGCGCGGCCGGGGTCGACGGGCCCCTGCCTGGGGCCGAGGGCTGGCCGCTGGTGTCGGCCTCGGCGATTCCCTACGAGCCGTGGAGCCGGGTCCCAGCCGAGCTCGACGAGAACGGCATGGAGGATGTGGCCGGCGATTTCGCGACGGCCGCCGGAGCCGCGGCGGCGGCCGGGCACCGGGTCCTGCTCCTCGACTTCGCCCACGGCTTTCTGCTCGCCTCGTTCATCTCACCCCTGAGCAACCGGCGCCAGGACCGCCACGGAGGCGGCCTCGAGCGCCGGCTGCGCTTCCCGGTCCGGGTGCTGGCGGGCGTGCGGGCCGCGTGGCCCGCCGGCCTGCCGCTCCTGGTCGCCTACGCCGCCGCCGACCACGCCCGGGGCGGCCTCCCCGCCGCCGAGGCGATCGCGGCAGCCCGGATGCTGGCGGGGGCGGGCGCCGACGGGCTGCTGGTGCTGACCGGGCAGGCGGTCGCCGAGGCTCGGCCGGAGTACGGCCGCCTCTACGGCGCGGCCCATTCCGATCGCGTCCGCAACGAGGCCGGAGTGCTCACCATCGCCTGCGGCCAGATCACCCAGCTGGACGAGGTCAACACGCTGCTCGCGGCGGGGCGGGCCGACCTCTGCGTCCTCGACCGGGTGCCCAGACCGTCGCCCGGATAGGCCGGGCCGGGGGCGTGGCTCAGGTGAGGTCGAGCTCGGCCACCTCGCCTTCGCGCACGGAGAGTGGTTGCCGAGCCCGCGGATCGTTGACCCAGACCGTGTAGTCGCCGGCCGGGAGGTCGGGGAAGACCCCGGCGAACACCGTCCGCCCGTTGACCACCCGCTCGTGGACCTCGGTGTGGATCCGCCCCGGCCCGCCGTCGCGGCTGACCTCGATCTCGGCCCCACCGCGATCGGGCCCGGTGAGGACGGTCAGGGCTCCCACGCCCTGACCGATGTCCAGCACCACGTAGCCGGTGTGAACGTACTCCTGATGCTTCCCGTCCGCCGCCATGTCAGGCCGCCGGCTTGTCGTAGCCGGAGTAGGGCGTCCCCAGGTAGGGGAAGTTGGGAAGGTAGGCCGGGATGCCCGGCTTGTTGGTCCCGTCCTGCACCAGTTCGGCCGCCGCGTCCGGCACGTAGGTCTTGTCGAAGAACCCGAAGAACGCCGCCGCCAGCGCCCTCACCTCGACGGTGACCCGTCGTCCGAGACGCGCCTGCCGTTGGGGAAGCCCGCGTTGTCACCGGCGACAACGCCCAGCCGGTTGCCGCCGCCCGAGGTCGGGGGAATCGCCAGGTTCAGCCGCAGCAGATCAGCGAAGACCGGACCGGTGAAGTTGCCCGGAAATGTCGGCACCACCCCGGGCTTGATGCCGTTCAGGAGGATGGCGATCATGTCCGTCCTGACCTCGCCCGAAGCATCCAGCGCCCTCAGCTTGGCGAAGGTCGCCGCCGGGTACAGGGCGGGCAGCAGTTGGGAGACCTCGGGGTGCTGCACGTACTTCAGAAACTGTTGGTCGTCTCGGCGAGAGCGAGTCCAGCGGTCCTTGTCCCCCATCGGGACGATGACCTCGTTGAACAGCGGGTTGACGAGGCGCGAGACCTGGACCCAGGGCCCGGCCTCCGAACGCCTGCCGTTGCGCTCGCGGATGGTGACGCGGCGCCGGCTGGCGGACGACCAGATCCCGACGGTCGAGCGCTCGTCGGCGGGATTGGTGGGGTTGTGGCCGGCCCTGGTGAGATCGGTCCGGGGGACCCGGATCACGATGCTCTGGATGTTGAGGTCCTTGGTGGCGTTGACCCCGGGCCCGGAAGGGGGGGCGGGGATGACGTGGGCGCTGGCCACCGGCCGGAGGGTGAGCAGGTCGAAAATCGAGCCGAGGTCAACGTAGAAGCCCTCGCTGCGCTGGCCGGCGAAAACGGTCACCCCGCCCCCCAGGTGGTGGATGGCCTCAGCGGCGAGGGCCTCGTACTTGGGCGTGGAGCGAGGTCCGATGTTGCATGGCGGGCAGGCCAGGTGGCTTCCGAGCACGTTGCCGCCCTCGTCGTCCTTCTGCTCGTCGTCCTCACCGTTGCGGTGGGCGCCGACGACCCGTGCGACCGAGTAGAACTGGGGCCGGTTCCAGGTCTTGTCGCCAATCGACTTGATGGTGCCGGTGTTGTACAGGAAGCTGTCCGGGTTGCGGACCTCGGTCTGGAAGCGGAACTGATAGGTCACGTCGGCCCTGGCATCACCGTCGTTGTCGATGTGAATCTCGTAGAGCACGTCGTCCCCGAACTCGTAGAAGTTGGGGCCGCCGGCCGGCCCCTGCAGCGGCACGAAGTTGGCGATCATCGTGACCGTGTGCTCCTGACCCGGATCGGTGCTCACGAACGCGTACACGTCGGTGTTGTCGGCGACCGGGTCCTTGGCGATCTCCGGCGCTTCGCGGTGCGAGGACATCTCTATGCCCCTCGGGCCCGGCCGGCGGCGGCGGCCCGTGCCGCCTCGACGAGCCGGCCGACCAGCTGAGAGTCCTGGTACACGAACTCCTGAGTACCCACCATGAGGGACATCTCGGCCCTGGCGACGTCCCGGATGTGAACCACCATCGGCCCGGTGAGGGCCCTCGGGCTCGTGAGGACCGTCGCGGAGGAGAGACTCTCGGGGGCCGAGGTTGCCGCGGCACCGAGGGCTCCGTTCACCGCCAGGCCTCCCAGCGCCACAGCGCCGAGGCCCGCTGAGGTGCGGCCGATGACGCCGCGTCGCGTCAAGTCGGGCATAGTGGTCCCCCCACTCGAATGCCGAGCCGCCTGCGTACGTGTCTGGCTCGACCCACGGCGCCAGAGCGCGCGTTGCCGACCACTCACAGGGTCCCCGAGGCCGGTCCAGTTTTCGAGTTGCCGTCACTGGTCACCGGTCGCCGCCGACCCTCTGGTCGCAGGCTGGTGACACGGTCAGGTGACGCAGGCGCTGAGGGCTGGGCGCTATCTCCCGGAGTGACCGCCGGAGGCGGGCGGTGCCGGCTGCCGGTGGTCGCCCTCCTGCTTCTTGCCTGCATCGTCCGGCTTGCCGGCGTCCTCCGGCTTGCCGGCGTCCTGCTTGCCGACGCCGTCCTGCTGCTGATGGTCGCCCTGCTGCCGCTGCCCCGGCGCGTCGGGCTGCTCGAGGCGGGGAGCGCTGGCCGGGTGGCCGTCGTGCTGGTCTCCGGAGTTGGACTGGTCCTGGCCGCCCTGGCGCGCTGAGCTGGCCTGGTTGTGGCCCTCTCGGGCGTCGCCGGCATGGTGCTCGCCCGACTCCTCGCACTGGCCCCGGCGGGCGGCGCTGGCCGTGTGGCCGTCGTCGCGGCAGCCCTCGAAGGCCTGGACGGCGGCCTGGCCCCAGTCGGCTGGGTTGGGGCTACCCGTCGCGGCGGTGGCGAATACGGCGCCGCCGCCCAGGGCCGCGATCGTGGCGGCCGCGCCCACGGCGGCCGCCTTGGTGGTCAGGGCGGCGAGCAGGTTGTGCATCACGGTCATCGAGGATCCCCCGGCTAGGTGGGCGGCGTGGTACGCGGTCTTGGCCACCTCAGGTGTGGTCCCCGCCTGGGAGCCAACGGCCCGGCCCAGCTCGCGCCCCAGCCAGCCGTCGAAATCAGAACCGAAATTGCCGCTTCCCATTTGTTCAGTCGTCAATAGGGACACGCGCCGCCCGGGAAGTACCCGGGATCGGCCGCTGGTCGCGAAGACGGGCCTGGAGCCTGACCCTGGCCGCCGCCAGCCGGGAGGCCACGGTGCGCTCCGGAACCCCCAGTGCGGTCGCGATCTCGCGGTTGGTGTAGCCGTGGACGTGGCGCAGCACCAGGGCGGCGGCCTGGCGCGGGGGCAGCGCCCGCAGCTCCTCGAGCAGCTCGGGGGCGGCGGCCGCCTCGGTCGGGTCGGGGTCGGCCGGCAGGCCCAGCCGGCGCACCAGCTCACCGACCTCGCGCAGCCGTTCCCGGCGCCGGTGGGAGACGGCCACGTTGATCGCGATCCGGTGCAGCCAGGCCTCGGCCGGGCAGTCGCCCTTCCAGCCCGCCCACGACCGGAAGGCGCGCAGAAACGCCTCCTGCACGCAGTCCTCCGCCGCCGCCCGGTCCCGGAGCATCGTGATCAGGGTCCCGAACAGGCGCGGGTGGGTCGCTTCGTAGAGGCGATCGAAGTCCGGCTTGGAACCCGCCCGGTACAGCTCAGCCATGGGTCTCGCAGGTTGCAACGGCCGCCGACCACCCGGACTTGCTATTGCGCTCCGCTGGCGCTCCGCTTCATGGGGTGGGGACCCGCCCCTTCCCGCCATGTCCGCTGCTTACCTGTTTGCTTGCGCGGCGGCCTCCTGGAGCCATTCCAGGACCTTCCAGGGTGTTAGTGGGTAGCTCCGGGGTCTGATTCCGGTGGCGTCGGCCACGGCGTTGGCGACCGCGGCGGCGACCGGGATCAGGCCCGCCTCGCCGACCCCCTTGGCGCCGAACGGGCCCTCCGGGTCGATCGTCTCGACCAGGGAGATGTGGATCGGGGCCGCGCCGAGGGCGGTGAGCATCCCGTACTCGCGCGGCGAGGGCTGGAGGACGTGGCCGTCGCCGATCCCCAGCTCCTCGGTCAGGGCCAGGCCCATACCCATGACCGCGCCGCCCTGGATCTGCCCCTCCACCCCGGCCAGGTTCAGGGCCCGGCCCACGTCGTGGGCGCACCAGAGGTCGAGCAGCTGGACCAGGCCGGTCTCGACGTCGACCTCGACCTCGGCGACGTGGGCGCCAAAGCCATAGGCGGCGGAGATGTTGCCGACGAAGGCCGGGTCCTGGGGCTGGGTCGGGGGATCGTAGAAGGAGGTCGCCATCAACATCGAACCGCCCTTCCGGAGCAGCCGCCGGCGGACCGCGCGGGCGTAGTCGACGGAGCGCCCGGGCGAGCCCGCGACGGAGATCACGCCGTCTTCGACGACCAGGTCGGAGGGGTCGGCCTCCAGCATCTCGGACGCGGTCTCCAGCAGCTTCTCGCGCAGCTCGCGGGCGGCGATCCGGGCCGAGTTGCCGGCCACGAAGGTGGTGCGCGAGGCATGGGCCCCGACATCCCAGGGCTTGAGCTCGGTGTCGTCGTTGAGCACCCGGACGGCCGCCAGTGGGATGCCCAGTGTCTCGGCGGTGACCATGGCCAGCACCGTCTCCGAGCCCTGGCCCAGCTCGGAGGCTCCCGTGATCAGCGTCACCCGCCCCGCCTCGTCGATCTTGAGGATCGAGCCGCAGCCGTCCGACGGGTAGATCCGCGCGCCGCCCCCGACGTGGATGAAGGCGGCCGCCCCCAGGCCCCGCCGGCGATCCCGCATCCGGCCCCGGCGCGCGTCCCAGCCGGACTCGCGGCGCACCGCCTGCAGGCACTCGGCGAGGCCGCAGGAGGTGATCCGCATGCCCTGGGGAGTCACGTCGCCGGCCTGGTTGGCGTTGCGCAGGCGGAGCTCGATGGGATCCATGCCCAGCGCCTCCGCGACCTCCTCGGTCTGCTGCTCGACCGCGAACGTGGCCTCCGGATTGCCGAACCCCCGCACCGACCCGCCGTAGGCCTTGTTGGTGTAGACGACGCGGCTGCGAACCCGGCAGTTGGGCACCCGGTAGAGCGAGCTGACGGTCTGCATGACCACCAGCAGCGCGTGCGAGCCCCAGGCGTTGTAGGCGCCGTTGTCGGACACGATCTCGGCGTCCCGGAAGAGAAGCCGGCCGTCCAAGTCGGCGCCGGTCCGCAGCCGAAAGTGCATCGGCTGGCGCACCCGCGAACCCGCGAACTCCTCCTCCCGGCTGAAATGGATGCGCACGGGGGCCCGGGCGGCCCGCGCCAGCAGCACGGTGATGAAGTCGATGGGGTCGATGTCGATCTTGCCCCCGAAGCTGCCCCCGATGGGCGGCTGGTGGACTGTGATGTCGCGCCAGTCGAGTTCCAGGCACTCGGCCAGCGCCCGCCGGTACATGAACGCCATGTGCACCCCGGTCCAGACCTCGAGCCGCTCCTCGGAGTCGAAGCGGGCCAGGCAGACGTGGGTCTCGATGGAGGCCGGGGCGGAGAGCGGGCTGGAATAGGTGCCCTCCACGACCACGGCCGCCTCCCGGGCGGCGGCGTCCACGTCGCCGTGATCGAAGTCCCAGCGCATGGAGACGTTGCCCGCGATGTCGGTCCGCTCCCCGTGGACCAGCGGCGCCCCCGGCTCAAGGGCGAGATGGGGATCGAAGACCGCGGGCAGCACCTCGTACTGGACCTCGATCAGCTCCAGCGCCCGCTCGGCGGTGGCGGCGTCCACGGCGGCGACGGCCGCCACCTCGTCGCCGGCGCAGCGCACCCGGTCGCCCTTCAGGGGCACGTTGTCGGCGCCGTAGCCAAACTCGCGCTGGGTCACATTGCCGGCGTGGATCACGGCCCCCACTCCGGGTAGCGCCGCGGCCTGGGAGACGTCCACTGAGACCACCCGGGCATGGGCGTGGGGGCTGCGCAGGATGCGGCCGGTGAGCATGCCGGGAAGCCGGAGGTCGCTGGCGTAGACCGTGCGCCCCAGCACCTTGTCCTTGCCGTCCAGCTTGCGCTGGCGGGTACCGATCAGGCGCATCGGCTCAGCCACGCTGATCGAGCACCCGCCGGGTCTTGCGCTCGGTCCGAGGCAGCGCGCCGAGGCCGACCAGCTCGACCTCGGGGCGGACTCCGAGCCGGTCCTGGAGGGCCCTGGCCACCCCGGCCGGGTCGGCGCCGGCGGCCGCCGCCTCGACCCGGACCTGGAATCGATCGCGCCCGTGCTCCCGGCTGAGCACCACCTGGTACTCGCTGCCGACCCCGGGGAGACCGGCCAGGGCGGTGTCGATCTGGGCCGGGTAGAGCTGGACTCCGCGGACCTTGAACATGTCGTCGGTGCGACCGAGAATCCGGCCGATGCGCGGGTGGGGGCTGCCGCAGGGGCACGGCTCGGGATGGAGGAAGGAGAGGTCGCGGGTCCGGTAGCGGATCAGCGGCTGGGCCTGCTTGCGCAGGGTGGTCACCACCAACTCGCCCTCGACACCGGGTGCCAGCACGGCACCGCTGACGGGGTCGACGACCTCGACCACGTAGTAGTCGCCCCAGTAGTGGATGCCCTCGTGGCGGGGGCAGTCGATGCCCGTGCCCGGCCCGTACAGCTCCGTGAATCCGTAGATGTCGAAGGCCTCGACCCCCAGCAGCCCCTCGATCCGGCTCCGCATCGCCTCGCTCCAGCGCTCCGAGCCGAGGATGGCGACGCGCAGCGCGAGGCTCTCCCGCAGCCCCCGCCGCTGCGCCTCCTCGGCGAGCAGCAACCCGAAGGAGGAGGTGGCGCAGAGCACGGTGCTGCGGAGGTCGGCCAGCATCTCGAACTGCAGGTCCAGGTTGCCGGGACCGGACGGCACGCACATCGCGCCCAGCCTCTCGGCCCCCGCCTGGAAGCCGGCGCCGGCGGTCCAGAGCCCGAACCCGGGGGTGACCTGGACCCGATCCTCGGCCTCCACCCCGGCGAACTCGTAGCAGCGCCGGAACATCTCGGCCCAGTCCTCCAGATCCTGCGCGGTGTAGGCGGCCACTATCCGCCGGCCGGTGGTGCCCGAGGAGGCGTGGACCCGGACCACCTCCCGCGCCGGCACGCACATCCAGCCCAGCGGGTAGGCGTCGCGCAGCTGCTCCTTGGTGGTGAGCGGGACCCCGCCCAGGTCGGCCACCTCACGCACGGAGCGGGGGTGGACGCCCGCCCCGTCCAGGAGCCGGCGGAAGAAGCCGCTGCCCCGGTGGGCGTGCTCCAGCGTCCAGGCCAGGCCGCTCACCCCCGGATCACCAGCGCGTCCAGCACCAGGGGCGAGCCCGCCCGGACCAGCACCGGGTTGCAGTCCACCGCCGACACCAGCGGGTCCTGCTCGAGGAGGCGGCCGATGGCCCGCACGATCCGCAGGAGCCCGGCCCGGTCCACGGGCGGGCGGCCGCGGTGGCCGTGCAGCAGGGGACCGCAGCGGAGCCGGCCGACCGCCTGCTCGAGGTCGTCCGGGCCGGCCGGCGAGAGCATGAAGGCGACGTCGCCGAAGACCTCGGCCGCCACACCCCCCAGCCCCAGCGCGACCACCGGCCCGAACTGGGGATCGCGGGCACCGCCGGCGATCAGCTCCAGCTCGCCGCTGACCTGCTCAGCGACCAGAACGGTGCCGTCACCGAGCCCGGCCAGCTCGGCCCACACCGCCCCCAGGTCGGCATCCAGGCGGACCCCGCCGCGCTCGGTCTTGTGCTCCAGCCCGGACGCCTTGGCCACCACCGGACCGCCCACCCCGCGCGCGAAGTCGAGGGCCTCGCCCAGGCTCCGAGTGAGCGCCTCGCGGGGCCGCGGGATGTCGCCGAGGAGGCGCTTGGCCTCCCACTCGGTAATCACCGCGGCCTCGCCGCGTGGGCGGCGACCGCCCGCTCGGGACCGGGCAGGAGCGGGATCCCGGCCGCCTCCAGCTCGGCCTCGACCCCGGGCACGTCGAGGACGAAGGCCGTGACCGGCTTGCCGGTGCGCCGGGCGGCCGCGGCCACGCCCTGCCCGAACTCGGGGACGTCGAGCCCGCAGTTGATCACGATGACGCCGTCGTACAGGGCGTCGTCGAAGACGGCGGCGATGGCCGGCGCGAACCCGGCCGGAGGGCACTGCGGGGTGAGGTCGATGGGGTTGCCGGTGGCGGCGAAGCTCGGCGCCACCTCGCGGACCCGGCGCACCGTGGCCGGCGAGGGCGGGGGCAGCTCCAGCCCCGCCCGCTCGGCGGCGTCGGCGGCCAGCACCCCGGGGCCGCCGGAGATCGTGAGCACCGCGACCCGCCGCCCGGCGGGGCGCCGGCCCGGTCCGGCGAGCGCCTGGAGCAGGTCGAAGAACTCATCCGAGCCGGCCGCCTCGATCACCCCGGCCCGGGCGAAGGCCGCCTGCACAGCGCCGTGGTCGCCCGCCAGCGAACCGGTGTGGCTGGCGGCGGCGCGCGCCCCGGCCCGGCCCCGACCCGCCTTGAGCACGACCAGTGGCCGGCCGACCGCCTCCGCCACAGCCACGAAGCGGCGGCCGTCGGCGAACGCTTCGACAAACATCCCGACCACGCCCGTCTCGGGGTCGCGCCCCAGCCACTCCAGGGCGTCGGTGGCGGTCACATCGACGCTGTTGCCGACGCTGAGGAAGCGGGCGATTCCCAGCCGGCGGCGGCGCGCCTCGGCCAGGAACATGCCGCCGAAGGCGCCGCTCTGGCTGATCATGCTGACCCCGCCCGCCCGCTCCGGGAGCCGCCAGAAGTAGCTGCCATTGAGCCAGCCGGGCGCCATCCGGCTGACCACCCCCATGCAGTTGGGGCCGACCAGGCGCATGCCCTCGGCGCGGGCGGTGGCCGCCAGCGCATCCTCGGCGGCGCGCCCGGCCGGGCCGGTCTCGCCGAAGCCCGAGCTGAGCACGACCGCCGCCCGGCAGCCGGCGCGGGCGGCGTCCGCCACGGCCGCCCCGGCGGCGGCGGCCGGCACCGAGATCAGGGCCAGGTCCACCGGCTCCGCCAGGGCGGCGGCCGCCGCCACCCCGAGGACCTCGCCCCCGGCCGGGTTGACCGCCAGCACCCGGCCCCCGAAGCCGCCGGCCAGGGCGTTGCGGAGTAGCGTGTGGCCGAGCTTGCGCTCGTCGCGGGAGGCGCCGTAGACGGCCACCGAGGCCGGCGTGAAGACCGCGTCCAGGGCGTCCATATCAGGTGATCATGGCGCCCAGGGTGTCGATCGCCCAGAGGGGGTCGTGGCCGAGGCGGCCGGAGAACGTGATCGGGTCCGCTCCGGCCGCGGCCAGGCGCTCGACCACCGCGGCGACGTCGGCCGGGGTGCCGGCGGCCACGAAGAGGTCGAGCACACGGTCGGAGACCGCCGCGCCGGCGTCGACCGCGTAGAAGTCGGTCATCGCCCGCATCGAAGGCAGGAACCGGGCCAGGATCTCGCGGCCCAGCGCGCGCGCCCGCTCGCGGTCCGCGTCCACGGCCACCCAGACCTCGCAGCCCAGGCGGGCGCGGCCCGCGACCAGCGCGCGCAGGTGCTCGAAGTAGCCGGTGTCGCTGATCCCGGGCGGCCGGATCTCATCCGCCCAGGCGCACGCCGCCTCCACCGCGCGCGGGCCGAACGCCCCCACGAACACCGGGATGCGCGCTCGGGGCGGCCGCCAGGCGAAGCCGCCCTCGCCCTCGGCCGCCCCCAGGTGGCGGTGGACCTCCTCGACCAGACGCCGCACCGAGCCCTCGCCGGGGCCGATTCCAAGAGGTTCCAGCAGCGAGCCGCGGGCGGCGCCGCGGATGGGGCGGCCGCCCCCAAGCGCGCCGGTGGCCGGCCCGGGGGGCCGGGGGGCCGGCCGCGGGGGGGGGGGGGGGTGGGGGGCG
>JBBSHA010000035.1:0-12023 GCA_038253595.1 Candidatus Dormibacterales bacterium | reverse complement strand
TCCCTAGCAGGCTGATGAAAAAGGAGTTCGGCGGATCTGCGGCGCCCATGCGGCCCATCTGCGGCGTCACCTTCTGCGCTCCTCGCTTACGCACTCAGAGTGCGCGCGCTCCGGTGCTCGGCGATTCCTTGCATCTGGACCACCTGGACACCGCAGCCCTCGCCGGCCTTTTTCATCACCCTGCTAGAAGCAAGACGTCACATCTCACCAAAGGGAGGTGGGGTCCGGGGGAGGAACCGCACCTTCTCCACCGCAGCGGAGCGCCAGCGGAGCGTCTACTCCCACTCGATCGTGCCGGGGGGTTTGCTGGTGATGTCGAAGACGACGCGGTTGACGCCGCGGACCTCGTTGACGATCCGGTTGGAGATGCGGGCGAGGACGTCGTGGGGAAGCCGCGCCCAGTCGGCGGTCATCGCGTCCTCCGAGGTGACCACACGCACGGCGACCACGTTGGCGTAGGTGCGGAAGTCACCCATGACGCCGACCGTCTCCAGCGGCGTGAGCACGGCGAACGACTGCCAGACCTGGCGGTAGAGGCCGTTGCGCTTGATCTCGTCGACGACCACCCAGTCGGCCTCGCGAAGGACGTCGAGCCGCTCCCGGGTGACCTCGCCCAGGCAGCGGATGGCGAGGCCGGGACCGGGGAACGGCTGCCTGAAGACCACGTCCTCGGGCATCCCCAGCTCCAGGCCGACGGCGCGCACCTCGTCCTTGAAGAGGTGGCGCAGCGGCTCGATCAGCTGGAAGCGGAGGCCGGGGGGTAGCCCGCCCACGTTGTGGTGGGTCTTGATCTTGGCCGCGCCGGCGGCCGTGTCCGGCGCCGTCGACTCGATCACGTCGGGGTAGAGCGTGCCCTGGGCCAGGAAGTCGATCTCACCCAGCTGCCGGGCCTCCCGCTCGAAGACCTCGATGAACTCGCGGCCGACGATCCTCCGCTTCTGCTCGGGGTCGGTGACCCCCTCCAGCATGCGCAGGAACACGTCAGCCGCATCGACATAGCGGAGGTTCAGGTCGAGGCTGCCATGGAGCACTTCCAGCACCAGCTCCGCCTCGTTCTTGCGGAGCAGGCCGTTGTTGACGAACACGCAGGTCAGCCGGTCGCCGATGGCGCGGTGGATCAGGGTGGCTGCGACGGCGCTGTCCACGCCGCCCGAGAGCGCGCAGATCACCCGGCCGCTGCCGACCGTGGCCTGGATGGCGGCGGTGGCGCCGGCGATGAAGGAGCCGGCGTTCCAGGAGGCGCTGCAGCCGCAGACGCCGAACAGGAAGTTGCGGATGATGTCGCGGCCCTGGGGGGTGTGGTGGACCTCGGGGTGGAACTGGATGCCGAGCAGGCCGGCGCCGTCGCTGAACGCGGCCAGCGGGGAGTTGGCACTGCTGGCCAGCGGCCGGAAACCGGCCGGCAGCCGGAGCACGTGGTCGCCGTGGCTCATCCAGACCGCCACCTCCGCCGGCAGGCCGTCGAAGAGCCCGGTGCTCTGGCTGATCGCGAGCAGCGCCGGCCCGTACTCCCGCCGGCTGGCGGGGGCCACCTCGCCGCCCAGGTGATGGGCCATCAACTGCATGCCATAGCAGATGCCCAGGACTGGGACCCCCGCGAGCAACGCGGCGACGTCGACCTGGGGGGCGCCGGCCTCGTACACGGACGCTGGGCCGCCGCTGAGGATGAGACCGCTGGGCCGCCGCCGCTCCAGGTCCGCCCAGGGCGTGGTGCCGGGGACCAGCTCGCAGTACACCCCGGCCTCGCGCACCCGGCGCGCGATCAGCTGCGAGTACTGGGAGCCGAAGTCGAGCACCAGCACCGTCTCGCGGGCGGCTGCCACCTCGGTGGTCGCCTCGGCGGCCGGCGCCACCGGGTCGGTCAGGGCCCGGTCCTGGCTCGGCTGGGGCGGGGGACGGCGTCTGCTGATCGTGCGGTTGCGGTCAGGGTATGGGTGCTCCAGTGGCTGCTGGTTGAGGTGAATTCTAGCAGGCGGCCGAGCCACGACCGGCGGCCGCCCCCGCGGCCGGCCGGACCCCGGCCGGAGTCCCACTATCCTGTATCCAGCCATGGCGATGAAGACGCTGGAGTACCTGCGCGGGATCTCCGCCGACGACTGCCGGCGCCTGCGCGCGATGGGTATCCGCCACACCAACCAGCTCCTCCACCTGGTCACGCTGGAGATCGACCGGCGCCGGCTGTCGGCCAAGGCCGGCATCAGCGCGGATCGGCTGCTCGAGTTCGGCCACCAGTGCGCCCTGCTCGAGATCTCGGGCCTCGAGCATCACCTGGCGGTGACCCGGCGGCTGGGGATCGTTGCGCTCCAGGACCTGCGCCGAGCCGATGCCGGCCGGCTCCGGGAGGCGCTGATGGAGGCCGTGGGCCCGGATGCGGCGCCCACCGTGGCGATGGTCCAGTACTGGATCAGCCAGGCCCGGATGTGCGACTGCATCGAGATTCCGATCACTTCAGCGGCGCGGCCGTCGCTACCCGCCGCCCGCTGAGTCCCAGCACGCGATAGATCCGGATCCGGTTGTAGCGCTGGAGCATGACCGGGTGGACGGTGAAGGCCAGGTAGACCGCCATCGCCGCGGCGAGGGCGGCCCGGCCGGCGCGGCCGTCGGCGAGGGCGAGTGCGGTCGGCACCGTGAAGAGGACGAACAGGAGCAAGTGGATCGCCTCGAAGCCGCGCGTGACCCGCTCGAAGAAGAGCGCCGAGGCGCGGGTCCCGCTCATCCAGACCGGCCCCCCGGTCCAGCGCCGCAGCAGGCGGACCACCAGCTCACCGCCGGTGGGCACGTAGCGCTTGAACACCCGCACGCCGAGTCGCTCGTAGAGGCGCGCGCTCTCCCAGCGGTGAGGCCGGAAGTAGCGTTCCAGCAGGCCGGCGAAACGTCCGTTGACTAGCAGGGTGATGAAAAAGGTCGGCGAGGGCTGCGGTGTCCAGGTGGTCCAGGTGCAAGGATGAGCCGAGCACCGGAGCGCGCGAACTCAAGTGCGTAAGCGAGGAGCGCAGAAGGTGACGCCGCAGATGGGCCGCATGGGCGCCGCAGATCCGCCGATTTCTTTTTCAACAGCCTGCTAGGGGTAGATGCCGCGGACCAGGGTGGCGTTGGCCACCCGCTGGACGGCGAGCGAATACGCCGCGGTGCGGAGGTCGACCCGCTTGTTGACGCTGGCGTGGAGGACCTCGTAGAAGGCGCGTGTGATGACGTGGTGGAGCTTGGTGTTGATCTCCTCCTCCTCCCAGAAGAAGGCCTGCAGGTCCTGCACCCACTCGAAGTAGGAGACGACCACGCCCCCCGAGTTGGCCAGGATGTCGGGAATCACGAAGACGCCGCGGTCGTGGAGGATGGCGTCCGCCTCCTGGCTGACGGCGGCATTGGCGGCCTCGGTGATCAGCCGGGCCCGGATCCCATCGGCGTTGGCCTCAGTGATCTCCTGCTCGACGGCGGCGGGGACCAGGACCGTCACCGGCAGCTGGAGCAGGTCGGCCCCGGCGATGTCCTCGGCCTTCTTGAAGCCGGCCACCCCGCCCCGGAACTGGCGGTGCTCCTCCAGCGCCTCCAGGTCGAGGCCCTTGGGGTTGTGCACGGCGCCCTTGGAATCGCTGACGGCGACCACCCGCAGGCCCGCCTCGTGGAGCAGCCGGGCGGTCGAGGCGCCCACCTTGCCGAAACCCTGGATGGCGACGGTCGGGGTCTCCTCCTCCACGTGCAGGTACTTGAGAGCCTCCAGGGTGAGGTAGGTGGCGCCGCGGCCGGCCGCCTCGATCCGGCCCTCGGAGCCGCCCACGTCGACCGGCTTGCCGGTCACCGAGGCGGTGACCGAGTGGCCGGAGT
Source organism: Candidatus Dormibacterales bacterium (assembly GCA_038253595.1). Lineage (GTDB taxonomy): Bacteria > Chloroflexota > Dormibacteria > Dormibacterales > Dormibacteraceae > JBBSHA01. Next base: position 8,201 of record JBBSHA010000035.1, on the reverse strand, counting down.
GCATTGAGATGGTGTCCATGATCCAGGCCATGATCTGGGGATCGGTGCCCAGGTCGGGAGCGGGGATGTCCTTCTCGGGCCCGATCAGGATGGCGATCTCGGTGGCGTAGCGCCGGGTCAGGTGCTCCAGCTCGCTGGAGCTGAGCGCCCTCGGATCGACCGCCACCCCGCCCTTGGCGCCGCCGTAGGGGATGCCCACCACCGCGCACTTCCAGGTCATCAGCATGGCCAGGGCCTTGACGGTGTCCAGGGTGAGGCCGGGCGAGTAGCGGAGGCCGCCCTTGGCCGGCCCCCGGCTGATGTTGTGCTGGACGCGGTAGCCGGTGTAGACGTGGACGCTCTTGTCGTCGTGGCGGACCGGGAAATGGACCACCAGCTCGCGCTTGACCTCGCGGAGCATGCGGCGGGCGTCGTCGGAGAGCCCGATCACGTCGGCGGCGGTGTCGAACCGGCGCTGCGCCACCGCGAAAGCCGCCTGGGACTTGACGTCAACCGCCATTCAGCACCCTCTTCCGCTAGGGGCCCGGATGGACCCGTCGGCTCGATACTACTGCGCGGGGTCTCGGATAATCCCACCACGCATGAGGTTGAGGAAGGCAGGCGGCTACGCCCTCGTCGCCGTGGCGGCGCTGGCCTTCGGATTCCTGTCCGCCGCCCAGCTGCGGGCCCAGCTGATCAACCCGTCCAACCGGGTCCAGCGCAACCAGGCGCTGGTCCGCAGCGTCCAGGACCTGGAGCGGGTAAACGCCGGCGATCGCAGGCGGATCCGGGGCCTGCGCGGCGAGATCTCGGGTTTCGAGAAGGCGGCCGCCCAGCGTTCGGACGCCACCCATCGCGTGGCCGGCGAGGTGGCCGATCTGCGCGACCACGCCGGCCTCTCGCCCCTGCACGGCCCGGGCGTCGTGGTGACCCTGGCCGGAGGCCGGCCCGGCCCTGACGCCGAGGGCCGGACCGCCTACCTGGTCAACTTCCAGGACGTCCAGGACACCGTCAACCTGCTCTACGAAGGGGGAGCCGAGGCGGTGGCGGTGAACGGCCGCCGGCTGTCCCCGATGAGCGGCTTCGGCGGGGCGGGAGGGGCGATCCTAATCGACCAGGGCCCTCCCCTCAACTCCCCGTTCACGGTCAGCGCGGTCGGCAACCGGACCCAGATGGAGCAGCTGCTGGGCGAGCCCCGCAGCCTCGGCGACCTCCGTCGCCGGCAGCAGCGATACGGCCTGCGCCTTGACGTCGCCGGCCTGCCGGACGTGCGCCTGCCCGCCTTCGACGCCAGCCTCCAGGTGAAGGCGGCCCGTGGTTCGTAGCGGCCGCAACGCCCTGGTGGTCGGCCTGCTCACGACGGTGGTGGCGTTCGTCGCCGTCATCCAGGTTCGCAGCCAGGCCGAGGTGGTGCGCAGCCTGGAGGGCCAGGACAACACCTCGCTGGCCTTCCTGATCGACGACCTCCACCGCGGCAATGACCGGCTGGCCGAGCAGGCGGCGGCCCTCAGCGCCCAGCGCGACAGCCTGCGCGCAGGCGGCGGCACCGCCGGCGCGGCCCTCCAGGAGGAGGCCGACAGGCTCCGGGTGGTGAACGGGCTGGTGCCGGTGCACGGGCCGGGAGTGACGATCACGGTGGACGCGCCGCTGACCTCGACCGACCTCCAGGACGCCATCAACAACCTGCGCGGAGGCGGGGCCGAGGCGGTGGCCATCGGCGACCGCCGCGTCATCACCGGGTCGGTTCTGAAGCAGAGCGGGAACGCCGTCACGGTCGACGGGGTGGCCCTACACGGGCCGTGGTCGATGACGGCCATCGGCGACCCGGTGGGGCTGCCCGCCGCGGCCGGCCTGATGACCCGGGACCTGCGCGCCGACCCCCGGGTGCGCTCCGCCGCCTACCAGGTGTCGCCGGACCTCCAGATCCGGTCTACGGTCGGACCGCGGCCTTTCGTGTACGGGTCGCCTTGAGCGCGCCGGCCCCGGACTGGGCGGCGGCCGCCCGGCGACGGCCCTGGGCCCGATCCAGGCGGCGACCGAGGTCGTCGAGGCGGGCATTGAGCGCCTCGATGTCGCGCCGGCTGGGGATACTGAGCCGGCTCATCGCCTGCTCCACAGCCAGGTCGACCAGGCCCTCAAGGTCGGAGGTTCGCCGGCCCATCTCCCCGCTGACCAGGGCGGCGGGGGCCGACAGCGTGCGCCGCACATAGTCGAGCAGGGCCGCCCCGCGATCGTGTCCGAAGCGCCGTCCGGGCTCCGCCTCGCCGCCCCTCTTCTCGGCGCCCATGACGATCTGGGAAAGGATCAAGGGGGTCAGGTCGCGGCCCGACTCGCGGTCCACGACCTCGATGTCGTGGCCGTCGCGAACCAGGTCCGATATCCCCTCCAGCGTGATGTAGCGGCTGGTGTGGGTGTCGTAGAGCTTGCGATTCGCGTACTTCTTGATCAAATGTGTGTGGGAGGCCATGAGCCTTATTCTAACGCGTTGCGTTATGCTGGTCCAGTCCAGCGATCACCCAGGGGGAATTTTCAAGACATGGCAAAGAGTCCGAAGCGTGCGTCATCGAAGTCGGCGGCCAAGCCCACCGGCAACCTGATCGCCCAGGCCCGCAAGGCGGTGGGGGATGCGGTCAAAGACATCCAGAAGCGGATCCCGGCCGAGCTGATGAAGCAGGTAGAGCGCAACGTTCGCGACGGCCAGCGGACCCTGGAGAGCAACGTCAAGCGCGTGCAGACCCAGCTCAACCGGACCGCCAGCCAGTCCGACCTCGACCGCCTGACCAAGCGCATCGACGGCCTGACCAGACAGGTCGAGAAGCTGGTGACCGGAGGCGCCCGGGCCGCCACTTCCGCCGCCCGCCGGGCCGCCCAGCCGGCGTCCTCGCGGGGCCGCAGCGCTGCCGTCTCCGGCAGCAGCGCCGGCAGCCGGAGCACCGCCCGGCCGGCGAGCCGCGCCGCGACCCGCAAGAAGCCAGCCACCAGCGCCCGCAAGGCCGCGGCCGCCCGCAAGCCCGCGACCCGATCGACCCGGGCGACCAAGGCCGCCCCGGACGCGACCGCCACCACCGCCCGGACTCCCCGGACCCCCAGCGCCTCCCGGCGCTCGCGCGCCGCCGTGGGAGAGGCCAGGCAGGCGGCGTCGCACCCGGCCAGCGCGGTCGAGATCTCGACCACCGGCCAGGCCGGGCCCAACTCGGACAGCTGAGCGGTCCGGTCCCCGTCAGCGGATCGGGCGCCGGTCAGAATGGACCGGTGGCCCCGGTCGACCTGCGCTCCGACACGCTCACCATGCCGGGCCCGGCCATGCGCCGGGCGATGGCGGAGGCGCCGGTCGGCGACGACGTCTTCGGTGAGGACCCCACGGTCAACCGGCTCGAGGAACGCTCGGCCGCCCTGATGGGCAAGCCGGCCGCCGTCTTCGTGGCCAGCGGCACCATGGCCAACCTGCTCGGCATCCTGGCGCTGGCTCACTCAGGCCAGGAGATCATCGCCGATGCCGACTCCCACGTCTTCATGTACGAGGGTGGCGGCGCGGCGGCCCTGGGCGGCATTCAGGTCCGGCCGCTGACCACTCCGGCCGGCGTGATGGCCACGGCCCAGGTCGAGGACGCGATCCGGCCGGACGACGACCACCATCAGCCGCTCACCGCCGCCGTCTGCCTCGAAGACACCCACAACCGGCACGGCGGCGTGGTCTGGCCGCCGGAGGCGCTGGCAGGCATTCGCCGGCTGGCCCGCGAGCGGGGGCTGGCGGTGCACCTGGACGGGGCTCGCATCTTCAACGCCGCGGTCGCCCTGGAGATTCCGGTGGGCGAGGTGGCGGCGCAGGCCGACACGGTCTGCTTCTGTCTCTCCAAGGGCCTGGGAGCGCCGGTCGGCAGCGTCCTCTGCGGGCCGGCCGACGTGCTGGAGCGAGCACGCCGCTGGCGCAAGGTGCTGGGCGGCGGCTGGCGCGAGGCGGGCACGCTCGCGGCCGCCGGCCTGCTCGCCCTGGACACCGGTGTCGAGCGGCTGGCCGACGACCATCGCAGGGCGCGGACGCTTGCCGAGGGCCTGGCCGAGCTGCCGGGGGTCGCGCTCGACCTGGCCCGGGTGCAGACCAACCTGGTCGTCTTCGAGCTGGACCGGATGGAGCCCGCCCGCTTCCTCGCCGAGTGCCGGGCCCGGGGCGTCCTGGGCGGCGACCAGGGCGGCCGCCGGGTGCGCTTTGTGACCCACAACGGCGTCGACTCCCAGGCCGTCCAGCGAGCACTGGCCGTGTGCTCGGAGGTGCTGAGCGCCTGAGGCTGCGGGCGCGGCCGCGGGTGGTAGGCTCGGGGCCTGCCGGTGGCCGTGGACCAGAACGGAGGCGATATATGAGCCCGATGCCCGGCGGCCAGATGCCCAAGCCGTCCGAGCCGGCCCGCGATGCCTTCCGGACGCTGGTTCCCGACGACCCCGCGGTCGCGACCCGGCCGATGTTCGGCAACCTCGCCGGCTTCGTGAACGGCAACATGTTCACCGGTCTCTACGGCTCCGACCTCTTCGTCCGCCTCCCCGATGCCGAGCAGGAGCAGGTGAGGGCGCTGGGCGGGTCGGCCTTCGAGCCCATGGCCGGACGCCCGATGAAGGGCTACGTGACGTTGCCCGGAACGTGGATCGACGACCGCCCGCTGGCCGCCGAGTGGGTGGCCAGGGCGCTGGTCTGGGCCCGCGGCCTGCCGGACAAGGAGCCGGCTCGCCGAAAACGCTGACGGAGCCCGGGCGCGAGACTGGCCCCCGGGGCTGCGCCTAGCCCCGGCCTAGCCGTCGATCAGGAGCTGCGCCAGCAGGGCGGGCGCGATGTTGCCGCCGCTGATGACCGCGACGGTGAGCGGCCCGACCGGGAGCATGCCCAGGGCGGCGTAGGCCAGTACCCCCGCCCCCTCGGCGACCACGTGGGCGGTGGCGGCCAGGGCCGGGACGGCGGCCCGCAGCGCGGCCTCGGGAACCTCGACCCAGGTGTCCACCAGCTCCCCGAGCGGCGCCTCGAGGCCGGCGTCGTAGGGTGCCGTGGTGCCGTCGGCGATCGTGTCGGGCACCAGATTGGCCGGGATGCCCGCCGCCAGGGTGCGGATCCAGAGCGGGTAGCCGCTCGACTGCACGCCGACCACCTCCACCTCCGGGCGCAGGCCCCTGACCGCGCTCGCCACCCCCGTGATCAGGCCACCGCCGCCCACGGCCACGACCACCCGCTCCACCCCCGGCAGGTCGGCCAGGATCTCCAGCCCGGCGCCCCCATGCCCGGCCTGGACCTCGGGCGCGGCGAAGGGGTGGATGAAGGTCTCGGGCTCCCCCTCCCAGGCCCGTTCCGCCAGCCAGGCGAGCAGCCGCTCGCGGGGCATCAGGACGGGCTCGCCGCCCCAGCGCCGGACCCCCGCGATCTTGGGCGCGGGCGCGGTGTCGTACATGACCACCCGGCAGGAGACCCCCAGCCGGTGGGCGACGTGGGCGCAGGCCAGCGCCGCGTTGCCCGCCGAGACGGTGAGCAGCCCCCGCCGCCGCTGCTCGTCCGGCAGCAAGAGGGCGGCCGCGAAGAAGCCGCGAACCTTGAAGCTCCCGGTCGGCTGGAGGAGCTCCAGCTTGAGATGGCGGCCGCCCCCGATGTCCAGCAACGGGGTGTGGCGGACGTGGGCCGCCGCCCGCCCCGCGGCGGCCTGGACCTGTCCGAGCGGAATCAACCCGGCTGGTCGTCCGCCAGCACGAGGTGGGCGGCCTCGACCAGCGGGCCGCGCGCCGCCTCGTCGCGGGCGAAGATCCGGAACAGCGCCATGCGCACCGGCAGCCGCCGGAAGAGGTCGAGCACTCGGGAATGCTGAAAGCTCCGCTCCAGGGGGTCGTAGAAGAGGATGTCCTGGCTCTCCAACATCGGATTGAAGGCCCGCGATTCCTGGGCCGCCACGTCGACCTCGAAGTCCAGTTCGCGCAGGTCGGGCCGGAGCCGCTCCCGGATCCGCCGGGCGAACTCGCCGCGGGTCAGCGTCAGGGGCCCCGAGGCCACCTCCCTGGCCTCCACGTAGCCGGAGTAGATCAGCGTCCATTTCAGCCGGCGGGCGACGATGTCGGCCCAGGCCCGGCCCAGCTCCTGCTCGCCGGCCGGGCCGCCGTCCCGCGCCCAGCGATCCACGTCGCTCATCAGCGACCACTCGTTGAGGCGGCGGAACCGGTCCATCCGCTCGAGCGGGCTGCCGCCCAGCAGCAGGTCCATGGTGGGCGCGAAGATCTCGCGCAGCTGGAGGTCGATCCGGCGCACGGTCCGGTGGTAGTAGACCTGGTGGTACAGATAGAGGCGGGCGTTGAGGAACATGAAGAGGGCCTCGGCGCCATGGATGTGGAGTGTCAGACCGTGCTCCGAGACGAACGAGTAGTGGATCACCCGCTGCACATCGACCGGCCCGGTCGCCACCCCGCAGATGTAGGAGTCGCGGGGCACGTAGTCCATGTTGTCGGCCGAGTAGGGGCCGACCAGCAGCGGCCGCAATGCAGCCAGCCAGCCGGGCGCCGAGAAGCCCGCCAGCTCGTCCCGGGAGATCAGGTAGGCGACCCAGCGGGGGTCGATCGATTCGCCGGCGGCGAAGTCCCCGTCGGGCGAGGCGGCCACCCCCGCGATCAGGGGCGCCAGCTCGCCCAGGATCAGGTGGCGCCCGATCGCCTCGTGATCGAGGCCCCATCGGGCCAGATAGTTCTCGTCGAAGAAGTGGCCGAAGGGGCCGTGGCCGACGTCGTGGAGGAGGCCGGCAAGCCGCACAATCTCGACCACCAGGGCGGGCGAGGGGGCGTCCGGATGGACCTGGAGCAGGCTCGGATAGATGTGCCCCGCCCATTCCCCGGCCAGGTGCATGGCCCCCATCGAGTGCTGGAAGCGGGAGTGTTCAGCCGTGGCGAACACCCACCACGCGCTCTGCAGCTGGTGGATGCGGCGGAGCCGCTGGAGCCAGGCATTGTCGATCACCTCCTGCTCCGCCACCGAGCCCGGCACCCCGCCCGGCTTGGTGACCCGGATATAGCGGTAGATGGGGTCGCTGCTGAGATTGACCCGGCTGTACTCGGCAACCACCTCCGACATTGGGCCTATCTTGACGGCCGGGCTCCGGTCGGGACTGGCGACCACGTTTCCGAGGGCCTCACGCGCTCAGCAGCTCGGGTTCGAGGCGCGCCTGGCCCTCGATTTCTGGCGTCGGGTATCAGGGCGCAAGGGGGTTCTCAGCAGATCGCGGTCTGCTCAATCTCCTGCGCATGCCGGCCAGCCGAGAAGCTTGGATGTCGCTCGAGGAAGCCTTCAGGCTCATATGCTATGGTGCAGATATGAAGCGCACCACGATTCTGCTGCCGGACGACCTGGCGAGGGTCGTCGACGACGAGCGCCGGCGCCGCGATGTATCGACGGCCGAGTTGGTCCGGCTGGCCCTGCGCAGCTATCTCGGCCTTGATGCCGATCGGCCCCGCCGATTGCCGTTCGCCGCGCTGGGACGCAGCGGCCACAGCGACACCTCGGAGAGAGTCGATGAGCTGCTCGAGCGCGATTGGGGGCGCCCCGCAGACGGCTGACTTCGCGATCGTCGATACCGGCCCGCTCTACGCTGCCGTGGATGCATCCGATGCCAACCACGATCGGGCCGTCGCGACATTGCGAGACCCGACTCTTCGCCTCGTCGTACCCGCGATGGTGGTTGCGGAGGCCACGTACCTGATCGGCGTGCGGCTCGGACCTCGAATTGAGGCCGGATTCCTGCGCGGCCTCGCAGATTTCGACGTCCGGGCGCCGGCGGGTCCGGATTGGCGAACGATCGCAGAATTGGTGAAGCGGTATGGAGACTTTCCCCTGGGTGGAACCGACGCTTCCGTCATCTCTCTGGCAGAGCGCGTCGAGACTGATCTGGTGATCAGCTTTGATCATCGACACTTCAGTGTGGTGAGACCGCGCGATGGCCGAGTGCTCCAGTTGCTGCCGGGCTGAGAGGCTGCCCGGGATGAGCCTGGAGCGCGGCGTCGACCTCTTCAACCGGGGCCTCTACTGGGAGGCCCACGAGGCCTGGGAGGAAGCCTGGATCCCGGACCGCCACGGCCCCGACCGGGGCTTCTACAAGGGCCTGATCCAGATCGCCGCCGGCTGCCTCCACCACGGTCGCCGCAACAAGCGGGGAGCGCTCAACAAGTGGGGGGCCGGCGCCCTAATGCTGCGCGCCTACCCCCCCCCCCCCCAC